>JBCCOX010000282.1:0-6612 GCA_039025155.1 Deinococcota bacterium
AACCTCACAGATGCGCCAAGCCTCCACCCAACAGGATAGCCAACAAGAGACCGAGGCTGATGACGCCCTGCGCGAGCAACTGGCAGCTCAGCGGGCGCGCATTGCTAAATTGGAACTCAAAAGCAAGCACCTTGTGACCAGTCAGTTTGCTGGCAACTATCACGCAATTTTTAAGGGGCGCGGTATTGAGTTTGACGAAGTGCGCCCCTACAGCCCCGGGGATGACGTGCGCAGCATTGACTGGAACGTGCTGGCCCGCACGGGTGACGCTTATGTAAAACGCTACATCGAAGAGCGTGAACTGACCGTCATGCTGGTGGTGGACGTAAGTGGCTCGCAGGATATTGGCAGCCGGGGGCGCAGCAAACGCGAGCTCGCTGCTGAACTGGCGGCGCTTATTGCCTTCGTTGCCAACAACAACCACGACAACATTGGGCTCATTAGCTTCGGGCAAGACGTTGTGACAAAACTGCCCGCCCGCAAAGGTCGCAAGCACGTGCGCCGGATTATTCACGAGGTGCTGACGGCTCGAGACTTGCTTGCAGCTACAAACACATCTACAACCAACGTGAGCGCCGCGTTTGACAGCCTCAATACCTTGGTCAAACAGCGCAGCATCGTGTTTGTAATTTCAGACTTTTTGGTAGATATTAGCGGGCTCGAGTCCAACCTCAAACGCGCTAGCCAACGCCACGAGGTCATCGCCTTACGCCTCACCGACCCACTTGATACAAACCTAGCAGATGTTGGGCTCATCGCGCTAGAAGACGCTGAAACCGGTGAGCTATTGTGGCTAGACAGCCATCAGCATCTTGATGTGAACGCTCATCAAGACGCGGTAACACGTCTCTTTCGCAAGTACGGGATTGACCATGTGGGCGTGCAACCGAGTGACGACGCCTTTGGTCATTTGCATCATCTTTTTGAAGCGCGCAACACCCGCCGTCACCAGTTTGTGCGCGGGCAGGCGGGGCGTGGTTTATGAACTGCCTGAGAGGTCTTGCCTCAGGAATGTACTTTGAGACATCATTAGACTCAAATCATCATTTTCAGGTGAGGGTAGATGTCATCAAGCTGCGTTATTGGCGACATCTGATGCTCGTTTTAATACTTTTGATGGTCATATCTAGTCAGGCTGCTCATGCACAACGCAGTATTCCTCTTACTGCCGAGCCTGCGCAGCCTTACATTGGTGATGTGATTACGCTTTCGTTTGAACTCGAGCACTCTTACCGTACCCGCGTAGTTGTGCCTGTGATACCTGAAGTTTGGGGCGAGTTTGAGCTTGTCAGTGCGCCACGTTTGCACAGTGAAGCAGCGGGCATCAACCAGCAGCGCAGCCGCGTCAGTTGGACGGTGCAATACTTTGGCCTTGCCGCCGTACAAACACCTGAACTTCAGTTAGAACTAGCTGACCCAGCCGGCAATCTATTGCCGCTCACCGTCTCGCCCATCACCCTAGAACCTGTGTCGTTACTTGATGAACTGGCTGAAGACGAGCCGCGCTTGCGTGACATCAAACCACCGCTTACACTGACGCTGCCAGTACCCGTTTGGCGAGGGCTGTGGCAACGCTTGCTGGTAACCAGCTTGGCGCTGCTAGCCCTGCTGATGGCGGCGCTGCTTTACTGGCGGCAACTTGCCCGCTTAGTGCAATTACCCAGCAGATTGACAACGCAAGAAAGGTTGCAGCGGGACTTGCTCGAGCTTGCTAAGGTTCGTAACTATGAACGCAGGCATCTTGATAGCATCAGCCAGAACCTAAGAAGCTATTTACAGGTGCGTTATGGCATATTTGCCCAAGGTGCTACTAGCGACGAACTACGCGACCACCTGCGCCGCAGCCCTGTTGTTCAGAACCATGTTCCTTATGATCTAGGTCAAGCTATTATCGGCACACTTTTAAGATGTGATGCGACCCGCTTTGCCGCCCGACAGCTCTCACACGACGATCACATTCACATCCAACAAACCTTACGCGCGCTAGCTAACGCCAGCGAACCTGAAACAACCCTACAACCTCAGTTAACGCTTGTGGAGCAACCTTCATGAGCTTCCAGTTTGCCTCACCGTGGTGGCTTGTTGCCCTCATTTTTGTACCACTCATAGCACTGCGCGGACAACTTTGGGCAAAACTCTCCGGCAGGCGGATGAGCCCTTACCATGCGCCAAGTTTGCGCACCAGTTGGCTGACACCGTTACAAGGTCAACCTCCGTCTTGGCGCGTTAAGTTGCGCGGACTGCCCAAGGTTTTGCAACTTTTGAGCATCAGCTTGTTGATTGTGGCACTAGCCCGCCCGCAGCTTAGTGAGTCCCAACAGATTATTCGCGGTGAAGGCATTGATATTGCGCTGGCGCTGGATATTTCGGGCAGCATGGCTGCGCTCGACTTTCAACCGCAAAATAGACTGGAAGCTGCCAAACAGGTTATTGCTGACTTCATTGACACGCGCACCTTTGACCGCTTGGGGCTGGTTGTGTTTGCGCGGGAAGCCTTTAACCAAAGCCCTTTAACCGTTGACCAAAACGTGTTACAGCGCTTACTCAAAGATGTCAACCTCGCGCCAGACTTAGGCGTGCGCGACGGCACGGCTATCGGCATGGGGTTAGCGAATGCCGCGGCCATGTTGCAGGACTCCCCAAGTGACAGCAAAGTGGTCATTTTACTTACTGACGGCGTGAATAACGCGGGTCAACTTGATCCGATTACCGCTGCTGAGGCTGCCCGCGCGTTGGGCGTGCGCGTTTACACCATTGGCGCAGCCAAACCGGGGCGCGTGCCTGCACCCATTACCGACATTTTTGGACGGCAAGAAATTGTCTATCAAGAAAGCGTGCTGGACGAAGCAACACTTGAAGAAATTGCAGATATTACCGGTGGGCTCTACTTTCGGGCAGAAGACACCGACGGGCTCGAGGCAATTTACGAGCAAATCAACGACCTCGAGCGTTCCAACATCGACGTGCGCAACCTAGTTCGGGCTCGTGAATTACTCTGGCTGGCGCTACTTCCCAGCCTCAGCTTGTTGGCGCTTGCCCAAGGGCTTAACCAGACATTCCTGCGGAGGTTGCCGTGAACGCCCTAGCCTCAGCCTTAGCTGAAATAACGTTTGCTGTACCACGTGCGTTATGGCTTCTCATATTCGTGCCGCTAGCTATTGTGCTGACGATCTACAGCGAGCGCAAACGGCAGCGTGACCTTGCCAAGTTAGGTGATAGCGCGCTCATTCAGCGCTTAACCGCCAGTGTTCATACAGCTAACCGCCACCGTAAACAGGCGTTGTGGATTGTTGCTTTGACGTTTAGCATTCTTGCGCTGGCCCGGCCGCAGTGGGGTGTGCAAGAGCAGTTGCTCGAGCAACGGGGTCTGGAAATTATGGTTGCACTAGATGTCTCTGAGAGCATGCTGGCTGAAGACATTGCCCCCAACCGCCTGACCCGCGCCAAGTTGGATATTGGCGAACTCATGGGCCGCTTAGATGGCGACGCCCTTGGTCTGGTGGTGTTTTCTGGGGCCAGTTTTATTCAGTTTCCGCTCACCAGTGACGACGCTACGGCGCAGATGTTTTTAGAAGGTGCCTCACCCAGCTTAATTTCTAGACCCGGCACGGTCATTGGCGATGCCATTCGCACAGCGCTAACCGGGTTTAGCGAAACCCGCCTCAGCGATAGGGTGATTTTGCTCTTTACCGACGGCGAAGATAGCGAAACCAACCCACAAGCGGCTGCGGGTGACGCTGCTGAAGCTGGGGTGATTATTCACACGATTGGCATGGGCACAGCAGAGGGTGCTAACATTCCACTCTATGACCCGGTGGGCAGGTTACTTGGCTACAAGCAGGATAACCGCGGACAACTGGTGCTGTCTCAGCTTACGTCCAGCAGCCTCGAGGCCATAGCTGCCAGCACCGGCGGGCGCTATTTTGATGCCAGCAACCCAACCACGCTAAGCAGTCTCATAACAGCACTCGACAGCCTCGAGCAAGGCAGCCTCGGCGAACAACAAGGTGATTTGGCAATTGAACGCTTTCAGTGGTTTTTAGCCGCCGCCCTTATCTGTTTACTTTTAGCTGAAGCTTTACCTGAACGCCGTACCCGAACTCAGCCACATCCTCGACCCAATTCACAGCAAGTCCGGTCAAGGCAGGTGAGTTGATGGCATCTTGCAAACGTCTTTCTTTACTTATGCTGATGCTACTGACGTTCGTTTTGACTGGCTGTGGACAAGTAGCAGCACGTTTACCTTTGGTGGGCAACCTACACGCGCGCAGCCAAGCTAGAACCTCCCAACGCCAACAAGCTCAGTACGTTTCAGACGGCAATACCGCCTATGTCGAGGGTGACTTAGACAGTGCTGAGGTACATTATCAAGATGCTTTAGACCTCAACGCCAACCTTGCTGTGGCGCTCCATAATCAAGGCAATATTGATTACCGGAACGCGCTGTGGGAGGACGCTATAGCGCATTATGAAGACGCGCTCGAGCATCATCAACCCCAACCAGATACAAACCCCTGGGCGGTGAGCCACTACAACCTCGGCAATGTTAGCTACCAAATGAGTCAACTCCACATAAACATGATCTTGGACACCACAGTCTCAGCGAATGTTGCAGAACCGGGAAGTGGCACAGTTGACCTAGCAGCTTTAGATAATGCCATCGAGTACTACAAAGACGCACTGCGTGCAGACCCAACCGACGAAGACGCCAGGTACAACCTCGAGCTAGCCCTGCGCCAGCGGCCCGACCAACCGCCACCTCCTGATGAGCAACCGCAAGACGGCGAAGACCAACAAGACCAGCAAGACCAAGAACAACAAGATAACGAAACGCCGCCTCAAGACGGTGAATCACAAGATGATGAATCTCAGGAAAGCCCACCCCAAGACGGCGATTCACAAGATGGTGATGATTCACAAGATGGCAACGAACAGCCCAGCGAGTCTGACGACGGTGACGACTCAGAAGAAGACCAAGAAGATGATGCTGGTGAACAAGAAAGTGATGCCGAACCTCAAGAGGAAGATACTGAACCTCAAGACGCTGAACCTCGAGATGCTGAGGATAGTTCGGATAGCCCACCAGATAATGAAGGGGAACCGCAAGATGCTGAAGCAGGTGCGCAACCCCTTATGATGACGCCCGCCCAAGCAGCACAGTTGCTCGAGGCTGCCGTGGGTCAAAGTGAAACCCTGCAAGCTTACTTACAACAAGCCACCTCGCCCCTACCGCCACCCGAACAAGATTGGTAGCGGATAATGAGTTCAGGTTGTTGGCTGATGTCAGCTTGCTAACGCACCTCACCTCAGACATACCTGCACACTAAATAAAACCTCACGTTAACCGAGAGAACTTAACCGAGAGAACCTATACGATGACACTTTGCTTACAATCTTTAATACCAAATCCGGTTGATTCCCGAAGGGATCAACCCGTGCCAGAGCAGGTAAGATACACTACGAAATCCGCGCTGGACGAGATGATGCCTTTAGGCATTATTCGGTATATAAGCGGATTTCGTATAAATCACTATTTTTGTAACGATACACGCACAGGTTTGCATCAAGTATGTACGTTGCTTGTCGCCATGCTAATTATGCTGATGTTTAGCTTGGCCAGTGCCCAAATTGAGGCCACCGTTGACCGCACTGAGCTAACTACCGACGACAGCCTGCAACTCACCGTGACCGTCACTGGACCCGGCAGTACCCGTCCACCCGAGATGGCCTCACTTGCTGAGTTTGACGTGCTGCGCAGCAACATCAGCACCAACATAAGCATTGTCAATGGCAATATGCAAAGCCAAGTGGTGTACCAGTACGTGTTGCAACCTTTGCAAGCAGGTAACCTCACCATTCCACCAGTGAGCGTAAGCTTGCGCGGCCAAGACTATCAAACCGAGCCCATCAACATCACTGTGCGCGAAGGTACGGGCGTCACCACACCAGCCGCCGATGCCAGCTTTTTTGTTGAGGCTGAAGTGGACACAACTACGCCTTTTGTGGGCGCACAAGTGCTTTACACCTTCCGCTTTTTCCACGCCGAGCGGATTTCTGGCAATGTTGACTACAACGCACCCGATGTCACTGGTTTTTGGGAAGGTAGCCGCCCCGAGCAGCGCCAGTATCAAGTGAGTCGTAACGGCCGCCGTTACAACGTTACCGAGTTACAAAGTGCGCTGTTTCCAACCCGTGCAGGTGAACTTACCATTGGCCCAGCGGTGCTAACTATTGCACCCAACTTTACGGCTGCGCAGCGCCGCCTCGAGACTCAGCCCATCAGCCTCAACGTGACGCCCCTACCTGAACCTACCCCAGCGGGCTTTGCTGGCGCTGTAGGGCAATTTGCCATCTCAGCTTTTGAAACAAGCCAGAACGCCACCCAAGGGGAACCTATCCAAGTAGAAGTCTTTGTCAGCGGCTCGAGTAACATAGACACCCTGCCCGAACCCACCCTGCCCATACTTCCCGAATGGCGCATTCAACTTGCTGAGGTTGAAAGTGATAGCCGCCTGCGCGACGGCAAGCTTAGCGGCACCAAAGTGTTTCGCTATTCGCTCATTCCCGAAACCTTTGGCCGCCTAACCGTGCCCCCGTTTCAGTACAGTTACT
>JBCCOX010000283.1:0-6584 GCA_039025155.1 Deinococcota bacterium
GGATGTGTGCATAGTAGCTTGCATCACCGTAAGAAAGGTGTGCGTTGATGCTTGCGTTACACTAACACAATGTCCGAGGCCCAAGATGTCTGAAGCCAAGGTGTACACAACCATTGCTGCTGAGGTGAGCTTTGAAGATGTCATCAAAAATTCCACCTTTATTGGCACGGTGACGCCAGTAGGTGATGTTGCGGCGGCTCAGGCGTGGCTCGAGCAGCTCCGCACGCGCTACGCAGACGCGAGTCACAACTGCTGGGCATACGTGGTGGCAGATGTCTACCGTTTTTCAGATGACGGCGAACCTGGCGGCACCGCAGGTCGGCCTATGCTAGAAGTGTTGCAACGCCGTAACCTCGACCGACTCGCAGCTGTGGTTACGCGTTACTATGGCGGCACCAAGTTGGGTGCTGGTGGGTTGGTACGCGCCTACAGTGGCACATTAGCTAAAACTCTGGATCAAGCTGAGGTTGTCACTGTGCGCCCGCGCGTGCAGTTAGTGGTGCATGTACCGTTTACCGAGATGGACGGCGTCCACAGGTTTTTGGATGCTTGGCGTGACCTGCACAAAGCTGAGCCTACGTTTGATGCTGAGGGCATGAGTGTAGTGGTCAAAATCTTGGCAGATGACGCTGAGAAACTTGCCTTAGAGCTTAAAAATCTGACTCGAGGTAGTGCAAAGCTTAATAAAATTGACGATTAGCGTGCTGTTTCGACTAAAAATAAATTTGCTCAATATCGATAAGCTGCTCGAGCAATTCTTGCTTTAATTTTGGGGGGGTAATTATCTTTACCTTACTGCCAAGACTTAAAGCCCAGGCGAGCGCATCTTGTTCAGTTTCAAATTGAATACGCGCTTTGAGCCAGCCATTTGCTAGGGATGTGCTTTCCAAAAGCTTCGCGTATCGGCCTATTAAACCAAAGCGCTCGAAGGCTTTCTGGCACATTTCAACAGTAGCAAAATAAGTTGGCAACGTCGCCTTGAAATTTTTTTTGCTTTCTTGCCAGAAATTTTCTAGATCGAAGTCTTCCGGGTAGTAGCAGACCTGTTCAAGCGGTTCAGCTTCTAAAATTCTCGAGACACGAAATGTCCTTAAGCCCTTAGCGGTATGTGCAATAAGATACCAGCGTTTACCTTGCAAGACTAGTCCTAGCGGTGAGCCAACACGCTCTGAAACCTTGTTGTCAAAATTTTGGTATTTGAACCGTAGTTGCTTGTTATTCCAGATTGCCTTTTGAATTTTAGGTAAGTAAAGGTTATCTTCTTCAACACTAGGTGAATCAATGAGAAGTCTTTTTTTAACTAGGTTGACTTCATGTTGTTTTGTTACAGGCAAAGATGCTGAAACCTTCATGAGGGCTGTTTCTGCTGCTTTATCTAGCCCAAGGTCTTCTAAAAAAGGAGACATGCGGATCGCAAATACTGTTAATAACTCGCGTTCGCTCATGCCAGTTAAGTCAGTTCGGTAATTATCTAGAAGCTGCCAACCGCCTTTGGCACCACGTTCAGCATAAACGGGAATATTGGCACTGGTAAGTGCGTCCATATCGCGAAGGATTGTCCGCTCAGAAACCTCGAGCCGTTTGGCTAAGTTACGGGTGGTTATTTTTCCTTCGTTTTGTAACATTAGCATGATAGATAAGAGACGGTCTGCGCGCATAAAACTAGAATGACAAACATAATATGACAAAAGGTGTCATATATAGCTCCATAAACTACAACTAAAGGAGCTGATAGTGACAAAGTGTTCGGTATACATAGCAACAAGTTTAGATGGTTTTATTGCTCGTCCAGATGGCGATATAGAGTGGTTGCATCGCCCTGAGTATAGTGAATCAGAGGGTCTTGATCCTAGCTATGAAACCTTTATCTCCACTGTAGACGCGCTAGTGATGGGCAGGCATTCTTTTGAAAAAGTGCTTAGTTTCTCAGATTGGCCGTACAAGCAACATCTTGTTATTGTCCTCACGACTAAAAACCTTGAGATCCCAGAGGGCTTGGAGGGTAAAGTGAGGTTTGAACAAGGTCATCCAGATGAAATTCTCAAGCGACTTGAGTCTGAAGGAATGCAGCACTTGTACATTGATGGTGGCATTACAATTCAAGGATTCCTAAAATCAGGTTTGATAGATGAGCTTGTTATCGCCTACATACCAATACTTTTAGGTGAAGGCATTCCACTTTTTACAACTCTTGATGCTGAGCAAAGATTAGACCACGTTGATACAACTGTTGCCAAAAGTGGGATTGTTCAATCAGTTTACAAAGTGGTCAAAACGTAGTTTGCAATGTTGCACGAGATTTTTGGGTGTATATCGTTTGCCAACCAAGTTTGGTAAGGCGTTTAGATTTGTACTACACTCAAATTTATGAGTGATATTGCGACTTGCCTTAGCTGTAGTGCTAAAAACCGCTTAAAACCATCTGCTAATCAACTACCTGTGTGTGGTAAATGCGGCAACACCTTGCCGTGGCTCGTTCAAGCTAGTGAGATATCGTTTAATGCTGAGGTGAACGCGGCTGTGCCAGTTTTGGTTGATTTTTGGGCACAGTAGTGTGGTCCCTGTAGGATGATTGCGCTAGTGCTCGAGGATCTCTCCAAAGACCTCGCCGGAAAGCTAAAAATTGTCAAAGTTGACGTAGATAGTAACCGTCAGATTGCGGCAACCTACAAAGCTCAAAGTATCCCCATGTTCATGGTCTTTAAACAAGGTGAGGCCGTAGACACATTTGTGGGCGCACTGCCTAAGGGGGCGTTGCTCGAGCGCCTTAAGCCACACCTTTCATAAGCTTCACAAATTGAAGCACGCGCAGCACGACACTAATTTCCACGACCCGCTCTCCATGACATTTCTCTGACAAAACGGTATACTCGTCTTCCAATCCAACACAAGGGCGTTGATTAGCCCGCTATAAATCTTTGGAGGTACGTGTATGAAACGTGTTACTGGATTTGTCGTCATGCTATTACTGCTGGGTGCAGCACACGCGCAGGTAAGCTTGCTGTGCAGTCCTGACTTAGCTTGGTGTGAGAACCTCGCCCCTGCGTTTAGGGAAGCAACCGGGATCGACCTCGAGTTTGTGCGACTTAGCTCGAGTGAGGGCCTTGCCCGCTTGCGCGCTGAAGCAGAAAACCCAACGTTTGATGTCTGGTTTGGCGGTACTGGTGACCCGCACTTGGTAGCCTTTAACGACGGCGTGACCGAGTTTTATAGGCCGTCTACGTGGGAGGACCTAGTGCCTACCCTAACGGCTGCGGTGGGAGAAACCTACATACCGCTCTACACAGGTGCCATTGGTTTTGTGGTGAATGAAGCCTTGCTCGAGTCGGAGGGGATTCCAGTGCCGCAGTGCTGGGCTGATCTAACCGACCCTGCCTACAAAGACCTACTAGCCATGCCAAACCCCAATACTTCAGGTACAGCTTATACGATCATGGCAACCCTAATCCAAATTTTTGGTGAGGATGAAGCCTTTGATATGCTTGCCGCTATCCACCAAAACATAGCCCAGTACACCCGTTCAGGTGGCGCAGTGGGGCAGTTAGCTGGACGCGGCGATGTTGGCGTGGCAATTCAGTTTTTGCACGATGGCGTCAAATTTGCGAAGCAGGGCTATCCACTGAGTAACATTGCACCCTGCGAGGGGACTGGCTTTGAAATTGGCGGGCTTAGCTTGGTAGCCAATGCGCCCCACCGCGATGACGCCGTTGCGTTTATTGAATGGGCACTCACGCCCGAAGCGCAAGCAATTGCTGCTGAGCGGGGCGAGTCATTTCAAGTGCAATCCAATAGCAACACGCCCGTCCCACCTGAATCACCTGATCTAGGTAGCCTAACGCTCATTGACTACGACTTTGAAACTTTTGGCGATCCTGAGACACGTGACCGGATTGTTGGTAAGTGGACGAACGAAGTGTTCCCGGTGCCTAAGTAGTGTTTCTTAGATAGGTAAATAGTCTCTGATAGGTAAATAGTCTCTAAGCAGATAGTGTTGCGTAGAAGTGGCTTTGGTGTGTGAGATGATGCTTGCAATGCTCGAGCTAACTGCACAACTTTGATAGGGGAGGCTAAGAACGTCCCCCTTTAAGGCGTCCTGAGAAGCTGCTAAGAAGTCCTCAACGATGCCTACTTACTGTCTGATTGACGACCTCAACTACCCCGTAGGACGTTGCCTATGCATTAACTAAATTCCACATCGACCAAATATGGCTAGGTGATGTTCACAGTTGACCTTTTTAGACAGGTTCTAAGCGAAGTTCCAAAAAATTGGGGCTATCTTTAGCGGCAGAAGTTGCAGTCCTAGCCACAAGCAAGACCTACGGGAACACTTTGAACCAAGTGGAGGAACAAATAGATGCATACTCCAAGCGAGATGGGACGGGATTAGCCCTTGACAGCTAACCTATCTCCAAGTCGTCAACGAGACTTGGGCGTAAGCGGTGCATGGCTACCGGCTGCCCTAGCAGCTAGCGGATTTTTGGCCTTGCCCTTTGGACGGCCTGACCGCGCGTTTTTAAGCCTTGACCCGCTTTTTCGTCCTTGGGCGCTGGGAAGTCTTTGGGTTTGGTTGGTGTTGGTAGCTGCGCTGGTCGCGCTGGTCGTGGCCGTTGTACCTTTGCGCACAGATGTAAAGGGCGAACTTTTAACCTTGAGTGGCTTGGTTGGCCTACTTTCAGGTGTGGGCTGGTTATTGGTGACTGAAACTCCCTTTGGTATGGGTGCGCTGATGTCATTGGTCATGCTGATTATTATCATGGGATATGGGCTAAGTGCGTCCGGGCGTATTCAGAGTGATGCGTTTGTGGCGTCTAGTATTTTGTTTGTGGCGTTGTTTATCGTGTTGTTTATTCTCTACCCACTTTTTGCTGTGTTAAGCAATGCTGTACTTATAGACGGGCAGTTAAGTTTGCAAAAGGTGACGCAGACCTTGTCTAGCCCTAGATTTTTGCTGTTTGAAAACACCTTTACAGAGCGCAGTGAAGGTGGCCTTACCTGGCTGGTGACTGCGCTAGCTGCCGGGGCTAGTTTGGCATTTTCCCTGTGGCGGCGTTGGCCTGTACGCCGTCTTGTGCTGACGGTACTTGTAGCTGCCTTATTGGGCTTTCTAGTGGGGTTGATGTTATTTGCACGCGGCGCATTGCCCACCAGCCTCTTACTTGCGACGATTGTTGGCGCAGTTGTGACCTTGCTAGGTTTAGCATTTGCAATTTTGGGGCAGCGGTCGCGCTTTGCACCGGTCAGGCGTTCACTTGGCGCGCTCAGCTTGCTACCCATTATTACGCCGCCGTTTGTATTGGCGTTCGCAATGATTTTTTTGTTCGGGCGGCAAGGCATGATCACCAATCGTTTACTGGGTCTAGCAACCAATGACCTGTTTGGCATTATTGGCGTGGCAAGCGCGCAAATTTTGGCGTTTACACCGGTTGCTTATCTTGTTATTCGCGGCTCGGTAGCCTCACTTGATCCGGCTTTAGAAGAAGCCTCACAAACGCTGGGTGCAGACCGCTGGACGCTGTTTCGCACCATCACGTGGCCGCTACTGCGTCCGGCGCTGGCAAATGCGTTTTTACTCACGATGATTGAATCTTTTGCTGACTTTGGCAACCCGATTATTTTGGGGGGCGACAGGTTCTATCTGGCAACAGAAGTGTTTTCGGCGTTTGCAGCGCGGTTTGACCAGAATGAAGCGGCGGTGTTGGGTGTGGTGCTGCTGATTATTGTCCTTATTATCTTTTCGTTGCAGCGCCTCTGGTTAGGTGGCGGTTCGTTTGTCACTGTAACGGGGAAACCCTCGAGCGGTAGCTTTGCGCGTTTGCCTAGGGTGCTCGAGGCTATCCTCATCATTCTATTTGCCTTTTGGACGTTACTGGTTCTAGCACTTTACGGGTCAATTGTGTTTGGCTCTTTTGTACGGCTTTGGGGGATTAACAACACCCTCACCTTGCAGCACTACCGTGACTTTATGCAAGCAGGCTGGCCAGTCTTTTTATACACCGCACGGGTGGCAGCGGTCAGTGCCGTACCGGCTGGTATCCTCGGCTTTTTAATTGCCTATCTGGTGGTGCGCCAGCGGTTTTGGGGGCGCACGTTTGTCGAATTTGGTTCCATGCTCTCGTTTGCAATTCCTGGCACGGTGATGGGCGTAGCGTATATTTTAGCCTTTAATACCGGACCGTGGTTACTCACGGCGAGTTCGGTCATTATTGTCGTGGCGTTTGTATTTCGTAATATGCCGGTGGCCATTCGCGGCGGGGTGGCGGGGCTGGCACAAATTGACCCCAGTTTAGAAGAGGCGTCCATTACGCTGCGAGCTAGCTCGAGCACAACCCTTCGGCGCATTTTAGTCCCACTTTTGATTGTGCCGCTTATCGGAGGACTTATCTTTGCGTTTGTCCGTGCGATGACGGCGGTCAGTCAGGTGATTTTTCTGGTGAGTTCCGGCAACATGCTGGCGACCGTATTACTACTCGGTTGGGTTGAGCAAGGTCAGCTTGGGCGGGCAGCGGCTATGGCAACGATTCTCATTGTCACCATGCTAAGTGTTATTTTGCTGCTCATGTTATTTACTCGCGGACGCGGCAAAC
>JBCCOX010000284.1:0-6575 GCA_039025155.1 Deinococcota bacterium
CACCAAACTAACTGACTATCCATTAGCAACCTCTCTAGAACGCAACATACTCATCTATGACGGTGAGGTCTTAAGACAGAACCTAGAACACGGGCAAGAAGACACCCTCAAAGCAGAGCTATGTAAGGCATTACGCGACGGACCTGGCGTGTTTGTCATCAAACATGCTTATACAGATACAAGTATCATCGACAAGAGCACGCAGGTGTTTGCTGAGATTGTGGCAGCCGAACGTGCCTCTGGGCAGGGACAAGGCGACCACTTTGGCAACAATGAACGCATTTGGAATGCCATTCAAAAGGTGTGTGTCAAAGACCCTGAGTTATTTATTGACTACTATGGCAATCCCATGCTCGCCCTTGCTTGCGAAGCGTGGTTGGGTCCGTTTTATCAAATTTCTGCGCAAATGAACACGGTAAAACCCGGCAGCAGCGCCCAAGCTGTCCACCGCGATTATCATCTAGGATTTCAATCAGCAGAAACAATCCAACGCTTTCCCGCTCATTTACAGATGATGTCGCAGTATTTGACCTTGCAAGGTGCTATTGCGCATGGTGACATGCCGCTCGAGTCCGGCCCCACCCGCCTTCTCCCCTATTCACAGCAATTTCCTGCAGGCTATCTAACGTACAGATTGCCTGAGTTCCAAGCTTATTTTGATGAACATCAAGTTCAGTTGCCTCTTGAAAAAGGCGACATGGTGTTTTTTAGCCCGGCGCTTTTTCATGGTGCGGGCACAAACAAATCAGAAAACGACCGTGTTGCCAACCTCGTACAGATTTCGTCAGCATTTGGCAAAACGATGGAAACCATCAACACTACCGCCATGATTGAGGCCGTCTACCCTGTGCTCAAAGCGCGTGTGGATGCTGGCACAGTTAGCTCGAGGGATATTCACAACACTATCGCCGCCGCTGCTGATGGCTACTCGTTCCCCACCAATTTAGACGCTGACCCACCTGTGGGTGGCAACGCACCGGTGACGCAGCAGCAGCTTATGCAACAAGCGCTAACTGAGGGTTGGTCGTTAGAAACCTTGCAAGAGGCGCTAAACGCCTATGCAAAACGCCGTGAGGCTTAGTGCAGTATTGATCTCAACTGAGGGTGATGCGTTCTCGAGTATGATTGCCTAGAAGGGTGATAACCATGCCAGAGATTTTAAAACAATATGAGCCTAAAGAAGACATGAACTGGCGTCTCAAACTCTTAGAAGAGGTAAGTTTACTGCCCGAAACAAGTCTCAAAGACATGTATCACCTTGTGCATCGTTACCGTTTAGGACTTGATGCAGAAGAAGCTAATGATCTGCAAAGATCAAAAGAAGTTACGCTGTCATTAGCAGGTGCTTGGCAAGATTGGGATGATAACGACTTTCAAGCCTTTTTAGATGATATTTATCGTCGTCGGAGCCAAAACAGTCGAAGAGAGCGCCATGAAGGAATGTTTGATTGATACCGACATTTTGTCGTATTACCTCAAAAATAATCAACAGGTTATTCAACACGTAACTACATATCTAGAGATCATCGGCAAACTTAACATTAGTATTGTCACCTATCACGAGGTACTAAGCGGATTAAAATTCCGTGATGCATATAAGCGTTTGCAAGCTTTCAATGTATTGGTGGCAAGTAATAACATTATCCCTCTTACAAAGGAAGCCGTTGATATTTCCAGTATGCTCTACGCTAGCTTGCGTCAAGCTGGTACACCTATTGATGATATGGATTTACTCATCGCAGGAACTGCTCGAGAACATAACTGGGCACTAGCTACCCACAACCAACGTCATTTTGGCAAGATTGAAGGACTCGAGTTACAAGACTGGACCCAACCATGACAACCTCACTTGGCGTTGGCATCATCGGCGCGGGACGTATTGGCAAATTACACGCTAAAAACATCGCAGGCAGCATTGAAGGCGCGCACGTCGTCATCGTAATGGATGCGTTTGCGGAAGCAGCAAACGCACTTGCTGCAAAATACAACGCGGCTAGCACGCAAGACGTTCAAGACCTCATCAACCATCCTGAGGTGGACGCTGTGGTCATCGGCTCGCCTACCAGCTTGCACGCAGAGCAAATTAAGTTAGCTGCTAAGGCTGGTAAAGCCATCTTCTGCGAAAAACCTGTTGCGCTCGACTTACCAACTACTCGAGAAGCCATGCACGTTGTGAGGGAGGCGGGCGTACCCTTTCAGATTGGCTTTAACCGACGATTTGATCCCGCTATTACCGGCATCGCCCAAACCATTCACAAAGGCGAACTGGGCAAGGTGGAAATGTTTCGCAGCCAGTCGAGTGACCCTAGCCCACCGCCGCTGAGTTATGTCGCAACCTCGGGTGGTATCTTTTTAGACTCTGCTGTTCACGACTTCGATATTGCCCGGTTTATTGGTGGTGAGATTGAACGGGTGACTGCCCTTGGGCGCGTGCTCGTTGAACCTGACTATGCGCAGTACAGTGATGTTGATACCAGTGTCGTGACGCTCGAGTTCACCTCAGGTGCGCTTGGCATCATCCAAAACAGTCGTCGCACTAAGTTTGGGCACGACGTGCGGGTGGAGGTTCACGCAGCTGGCGGCAAACTAGTGGCTGAACATGAACGCCGTAACTCGGTATGGCGGTATACGGCAGACGGTATGGCGGCAGATTATCAGATGGATTTTCTCGAGCGCTTCCGCGACGCCTATGTGCTCGAGCTGCAGGCTTTTGTTGATGCCGTTCACAGTGGCACACCACCTACCCCAACTCACACAGACGCCATCGAATCTTTGCGCGTTGCGCTAGCCGCAACTAGAAGCCTGCGTGAGCAACGCCCAGTACAGCTTTCCGAAATCACCTAAATTCGTCTCTCAAAGGAAACCTACTTATGTCAACATTTCAAATCGGCAACGCCCCGTGTTCATGGGGAAAAATTGAAAACACTGAAGACGGCGGCCAGCAAACGGGCTATGTTCAAATGCTCAACGAACTCGCTGAAACTGGCTACACCGGCACCGAACTCGGCGATTGGGGCTATATGCCCACTGAATCTAGTAAGCTTCGCGCTGAACTTAGCGCGCGTAACGTGCAACTCATCGGCTCGTGGGTGACAGCACGCCTTTATGATTCTGATTATCACCAGCAGGGTCTTGAACGCGCCCTGAAAGTGGCGCGGTTGCTCGCTGAGGTTGGCGGTGAGCACTGTGTCATTAATATAGGTGACGATCACAGCACCGTGCCTAGCCGTCTTGATAACACCGGGCGCATTCAACCCGAACACGCCCTTCCTGATGACCTGTGGGCAAGTTATGTTGACGGCGCAAGCACCATCGCCGAGGCTGTCAAAAAAGAAACAGGCCTGCGCAGTTGCTTGCATCATCACGGGTCGACCTACGTTGAAACACCTGCTGAACTAGATAAGTTTTTAAGTTTCATCGACTCTAATCTACTTGGCATTTGTTTTGATACTGGTCACTATATGCTCGGCGGCGGCGACCCTGTGGCTGGTATTCAAAAGTACGCAGATAGAATCAGACTTGTACATTTCAAAGACTTTTTACCAGAGCTTGTTGTCAAAGCAGATGAGCATCACTGGAATTATCAGGACCTGGTAGGCCAAGGCATGTTTTGCGAATTGGGGCAAGGTAGCGTTGATTTTGCAGCCGTAAAGCAAGCTCTTGAAGATATCGGCTACCAAGGTTGGATTGTCGTTGAACAAGATGTACTGCCCGGTATGGGTACACCCAAAGCAAGCGCCCAGCGCAATCGCGATTACCTTGCCTCCCTAGGGTTGTAGGTGATGGCAGACGCAAAACTTGACCTTATTGCCATTGGGCGTTCGTCAATTGACTTGTACAGCAATGAACTTGGTGTGCCGTTTCAAGATATTAAGAGTTTTGGCTCGTATGTGGGCGGGAGCCCGACTAATATTGCTGTGGGCGCGCGCAGGTTGGGGCTCGAGGTTGCCCTTCTAAGCCCGCTAGGTGATGACAAAACAGGTGACTTTGTCTGGCACTTTTTAGAAAGCGAAGGCATCGACACTCGGTTCATGCCGCGCAAAGTAGGCAAACGCACTAGTGCGGCGGTAGTAGGCATGAACCCGCCAGATGTTTTTTCGCTGGTGTTTTACCGAGGTGAGGCTGCCGATATTGCGCTTAGCATTGACGATGTTTTGAAGCTACCTATGCAAGATGCCCGCGCGCTCGAGATTGGCGGCACTAACCTCTCCCAAGACCCCAGCCGTAGCGCCACCTTTTTTGCTGCTGAGGAAGCCAAGCGACACGAACTCACCGTCTTTTTTGACTTTGACTTTCGGGCAGATCAATGGCATGACGTGCGCGCGTTCGGCGTAAACGTGCGGGCTATGCTGCCATTGGTAGACGTTGCTATTGGCACCGAAGAAGAGATTAACGCAGCCATGCTCACTAACCCAGATGATATGACTGTCCGCGAGCAACAAGTCAGCTCACCTGAAATTCATGGCGATATTGACGCTAACATTCAGCACATCCTCAACATTCCAGCGGGACCTGAAGCTCTGGTGGTGAAGCGGGGTGCTCGAGGTGCATCTGTTTACTTACGTGATGGCGAGGTCATCAACGTGCCCGGCTTTGAAGTTGAGGTGGTCAGTTTACTGGGCGCAGGCGATGCCTTTGCCAGTGGGCTTATTTACGGACGCTTAAAAGGTTGGGATTGGCAAAAAAGTACGCGCATGGGCAATGCCTGCGGGGCTATTGTGGTGACACGGCAGGGTTGTGCCAATTTTATGGGTTATGAAGCTGAGGTGCTCGAGTTCATTGAGTCTCGAGGCGGCTTTTAATGCCCTATGTAGACGACGGCCGCAAGCTCATCCAACATGCTTATAACCATGGCTACACCCTTCCTGCGTTTAACATCTGTTCGGTTGAAATGTTGCGCGCTTGCCTAGAAGCAGCCGACGAATTAGACGCCCCCGTCATCGTCCAGACCTACCCAGCTGACATTGAGCAAGTTCCTCCTAAACACATGGCAGCCCTAGTCAAAAGCTTTGCGGAGGGCGTAAATGTACCCGTACTGTTTCACCTTGACCACGGACCAAGTTTTGAGATGGCGATGGCATGCTTGCGAGCAGGTTACGGCAGCGTCATGATTGACGGTGCGGAGCAAGCTTTGGATGAGATTGTCCAACTCGCTAAAAAAGTCAGCGAGATTGCCCACGCCCAAGGGGCCAGTGTGGAAGTTGCGGCGGAAAGTTTTAACGCAGGGATGAGTGAATACAGCACACCTGAAGATTGCTTACGGCTCAAAACTGAAGGTGAGGCAGACATGATTGCGGTGTCTATTGGCAGTGAGCATGGGCAGAGTAGTGTGCTCAAGCTCGAGCTTCTCGCAGACATCGCCAGCACTGTCCAAGGGCCGTTAGTTGTTCACGGTGGTAGCGGCATCTCTGCCAGCGACTACGCGCAAGCCCGCCAGCACGGTATTATCAAAGCCAACATCGGCGCAGCGCTTTACCGAACCTTGCGCAAGACTTGGGAAGGTAGCGCTAGTTACAGCTCACACCGCGAGGTATATGCAGCGGCTCGAGCCGCCCTCAAAGAGGTTGCCAAAGAAAAACTGCACATTATGGGCGCAGCCGGACAAGCCCTTTCATACACACCCTAAACTCTCATCAACCGTAGCCACATCAACACGTCTATCCAGAGATTGATGAGGCTGATACCCAAGCAAGCTCACTTTGATTGCCCCAGAGGTCTTCAGCCTGAACGGCATAAGCACCTGTAGGTTTGTGCTGATAATCCACAAAGCACAAATTCAAACACGCTGAGGATGTAAGCAGGTGGCGCTCCCCATCCGTATCATCTGCGTGGTAAACATGAAACCGCAAAAGTGAATGGCTGTCAGCAATACGCCAACTTATGAGCACAGCCGTTTTGCCGTGTAACGCAGGAAATGTTTGTAAGCTGAGCGCGTAAGGCGTTGGTACGGGTGCGGTTGAGGTTGGCTCGAGCACCAGCAAGCGCACGCCCGGTAGCGGTATCTCTACCTCTTGCTGCCAGTGGCCCGCTACTGGCGTTATTTGCTGATGGTCTATGAGGGCCACATTTTCAACCTCTCGCACAGCGCCAAAAACATCCTCAGGCATATCGTCTAACGCACCTAGAGCTTCCCAGCGTGCAAACGGGTTACCATGTTGCTCGTCCAAGGCGAAGGTAGCTTGTTGATACGTACTTGCCGTAAGTTCCTCGAGCTGCACGTTCACTGTGCTTTGCCCCGAACACCGCGGGCTGTCGTCACTGCTGTAAACAAGTACAATCACCGCCTCACCCCGGCGGGTTGCAAGTACGCCGCAAGTGTCACTAGCAGGTGTCATCTTACAAGCAAGTTTTTCATCACCCAAGTGTGCTAAAAGTGCCATTACGGTGAACGCGGGCTTTTGAATCAATCCAAACAGTTCTACAGATTCGGTGGCATCCACTTGGCTAGCTAGGTCTGTCTTGTACTCAGCTTGGGCGCGGCTGAAGATTTTTGCACCTACATAGGTAAAGTGCGTGCGGTGCCCCCAAGTGCCCAAAAAGCCGTTATCATTACTGAGCAGTGCATAGTTGACAGC
>JBCCOX010000285.1:0-6514 GCA_039025155.1 Deinococcota bacterium
GTATCTCCCCAAACACTGCGGGCGGTGACATCAATGTCGCCAAACGGAAGTGCTAGGCCTGTATCAAGTGAAAGACGGGTGTTGGGTGCGTCTGTGCGGAAAGGTTCAAACGCAGCCTCGAGCGTGTAGCCAAGCGGTAACAACCCAGGTCGGTCTTCAATGCGCACACGTACACCGGGGTCAAAACCGTCGTCTGCATCTAACCAACTACGCCCTAACCACACCGAGGCAGTAATGACAGGTAACCCGCGCCGCGCCAGTTGATATTCGATGCCGCTCGCTAAGTAACCTTGGTCGCCGTCTGGGTGCAAGTCGCCCTCGAGCAATATCCCCACATTGTCTGTACTGATGAGCCGCCGCCAGCTCACGCCTGCTTGCAAGTGCCCGCCAAAGCCGCTGTCGGTCAGGTAAATCAGCGTGGGTTCAGCCGAGGCAATTAAAAACCGCGATAACCTGTAGGTTGCACCAAACCGAAGTCCTAAGGCAACGTTATCCTCCAACACAACGGGTGAATAGTGCGGGCGGGCTGTGCTGGCTAGCTCGCGGCTGTCAAAGGCGACGGGGTGCGCGTTGTAGGCAAATAAGCTGAGGTTAGCACCAACTGGCCCCAGCGTGCCACGCGCGCCGAGCGTCACAAAACCGTCTAGGTCGGTGGTGACGCCTGTTTCGGCAGCTAACAGCACATTGCCCAAAGGGCCAAAGGTTGTCCGCCGTGACGCACTAAAGCTAAGCGCTAAACTTTCCCAAGCTGTTTCAGCGCGTGCGCCGACAGTCCAACCCGACAGCTCGAGATCATTGAGGCTTACGGCGATGCCAAAACCATCATTTGTACTGTCATGTGTTGTGTCTTGCTCGAGCAGGGTTGCAGCAAGCGCCACCTCCTGTGCATTAGCAGGTGTTAATAGCAAGCTAACACTAAGTATCAACGTCATAAGATATATTTGCCAGCGGGATGTTAAGCCAAAGTGAGTCACACTCGGTTGTATCACAGACAAGGCGTTAGGGTTGAAATGATTAACACACCGCTGACTTACTCGAGTTAAACGATATGCCTGCGTCCTAAAACACGCTAGCTTGTCAACCCCAGCCTCTTAAACCTCACCTCTTAAACCTCACTGCTTAAACCTCAACGCCCTCAGTACTGTGTGTTCGATGTGCAGAAAAGACAATTAGAAATAACGACGTGTAGAAACAATGTCAACCTGCTAAGCACAGGTATCATGTTGAGGTGTCACGTTCGTGTGACCTTATATTTTGTATATTTCGTAAACAATACTTCGGACAGGTATTGAATCCCCAAAATTGATTTGCGTCACCGACGTGATTTAGTACGCTGCATCTAAAATCTTGTTTGCGTCTGTGACGAGGTTTATAAAAAGTGTCCGAACTGTTGGTAAAACTAGATGAGCTGAATGACACTCGTAGTGTGTATTTTGCTGCTGAGTTGTATTTAAGATGCTTTTTGTAAAGCTGTAAAGCTCATCAAGATGCAAAACGAAAAGGTGTAACACGAAGGATGGAGTTAAACCATGAATATTCTTGGACATGTCACGGTATTACCGCATGTACCCGAGCGCATTGGCAAGTTAGAGCAACTTGCGTATAACGTGTACTGGACGTGGAAACCTGCTGCGCGCAGATTGTTCCGTCTGTTGGATGTTGAAACTTGGGACGAGCGCGGTCATAGCCCCTTAAAAATGCTGCGGGACGTTGAACAGCATCAGCTCGAGCGGGCCGCCAGTGATCCTGACTATTTAGCCATTTACGATCAGGTCATTGCCGACTTTGAAGCTTACCTTGACCAGTCTGAAAGCTGGTTTAAGCAAGATGCCTCAACAACTGACTTTCAAAACCATGTCTATGCTTATTTTTGTGCAGAATACGGGTGGCACGAAGCGGTGGCGCTTTATTCTGGCGGCTTGGGTGTTTTGGCGGGCGACCATACCAAAGCGGCGTCTGACCTTGGCGTGCCGCTGGTGGCTGTGGGGTTGTGGTATCCAGAAGGCTATTTTCACCAGCGGGTTGCTGCAGACGGCAGTCAAGAAGCCATTTATGAACGCTTAGCACCTTCTGAAATGCCCTTTCACAAAGTTACAGATAGCGCTGGCGACGAACTTCATGTCAGCGTGAGTTTGCACGGCCGTGACGTGCTACTGCGGGCCTGGCGGCTCGAGGTTGGCTCCATTAATGTCTATTTGCTAGACAGCGATGTGGACGGCAACACAGCCGAAGACCGCAACTTATTGTCGCGGCTTTACGGTGGCGACCAACACACCCGTATTGCCCAAGAAATTATCTTGGGTATTGGGGGCGTGCGCTTGCTGAGGGCCCTAGATATTAGCCCAACCTCGTGGCACATGAACGAAGGACACAGCGCGTTTATGGCGCTCGAGCGTTGCCGCGAGCTGGTTCAAGCGGGCATGAACTTTGAACAAGCTGAGCAGGTTGTGGCAGCTAGCACCGTGTTTACCGTTCACACCCCTGTGGCAGCCGGTAACGATGCGTTTGCGTTTGATCTTGTGAGCGAGTTTTTTAATGGTTACTGGGGTAGTTTAGGCCTCAACCAGCAAGAATTTCACCGTCTTGGGCGGCACGACCAAGGTTGGGGTGGGGTCTTTAGCATGCCCGCCTTAGCCCTGCGCTTTAGCCGCGGCAGAAACGGTGTGGCGCAGTTACACGGCGATACCAGCCGCCGCATTTGGCGCGACCTCTGGCCAGCGGTTCCTACTGACGAAATTCCCATTAAGCACATTACCAACGGCGTTCACTTAAAAACGTGGCTAGCACCAGAGATGTTTGAGCTATTAAGAACCGTGCTACCCGCAGACTGGCAAACGCGCTTAGACGACGCAGACATGTGGCAAGCTGTGTTGAAGCTTGATAATCACGTGTTGTGGGATGTACGCAAACACCTAAAAGCGCAAAGTGTGCGCTTTTTGCGTCGCCGGGTGGTACGTCAGTATCAGCGTTATGGTGCTAACCCCACGGCACTTCACAACGTGCAAACCTTGTTTAATCCCGAAGCACTTACCATCGGCTTTGCGCGGCGGTTTGCAACTTACAAACGGGCCACCTTAATTTTTAGCGACCTAGATAGGCTTGACCATATCCTCAATGGAATTGGCAAAAACGTGCAGCTTGTCTTTGCAGGTAAAGCCCATCCTGCTGACCAACCGGGGCAAGCGCTTATTGAAACCATTCAACAGCTTTCTAAAGATGACCGTTTTGCAGGCAAAATTTTATTTGTTGAGGACTACGACATGGCCGTTGGACGCGCGCTGACCCGGGGGACGGATGTATGGCTCAACAACCCGCGCAGGCCGCTAGAAGCGTCGGGGACTAGCGGTCAAAAAGCAGCGATGAACGGCATCCTCAACTTGAGCATTTTAGACGGTTGGTGGCCAGAAGGTTATGATGGCGTGAACGGTTGGGCAATTGGTAACGAGTACAGCAGCGATAGCGACGATGACAACAGCACGGACATTAGCGATGCTGACTCGCTGTACGATTTGCTCGAGCGCGAAGTCGTGCCCCTCTACTACAAGCGGGATGCGCGTGACACTCCCCTCGAGTGGCTCGAGCGCGCCAAGCAGGCCATTGCCAGCGTCTCACCTAAATTTAACGCCCAGCGCATGGTCAAAGACTACGTCCACATGTTTTACGCGCCAGCCTCTGAACGGGCCGCCTACATGGCAGCCGATGATTACGCTGCGGCTGCTAAACTGGCAGATTGGCAGCGTCACATCAATCAAAACTGGCACAACGTCTCGGTCACGGCAGATGTCATGACAGACGCTATTAAGCGTATTGGTGACAGGCTCGAGGTCACCGCTACCGTGAGTACCAAAGGCATTGAAAGTCATGAGATTCGTGTAGAACTTGTCTACAGCCGCGAAGGTGATGAGTTAGAAAGCAATTTGCGCACAGTCCCACTGGCCAAAGTGGAAACCCGGGTAGATGGCAGTAATCTCTACCGCGCGCAGTTTGCGCCCGAGTTTACTGGGCGGCTTATTTACGGCGTGCGCGTCTACCCCGTTCACGACGCCCTACCGAGTCCGTTTGATGCGCATAGCATCCGCTGGGCCTAGCTAGCATATTGCAGCACAGCATATTACATCACATCGTTAACGAGGCATCATCATGCTAATTACTGACGTAACAAAAGTGTAGATGTCATTGGTGCTGATGTTAACTGTGGTGACGTTAACTGAGTAATAACTTCAAGGTGACGTAATCACTCGTCGCTTGTTAAAGTGATACTGTGATCGTCACCTTGACGCTAAACCCCGCGCTCGATATGCGCATGATGATGGTTGACCCTCAACTTGGTGAACTTAACCGTGCGCACGAAGTTAGCTTTGAAGCCAGTGGTAAAGGCCTCAACGTGTCGCGGGCGCTAGCGCAGTTAGGTTATGCCAGTACCGCTATTGCGCCGTTGGGTGGTGCGTTTGGTGGAATGATTGCTGATGAGTTAGAGCAAGAACACAAACAACTTATGCAACATGGGGGAGAGGCGTTTGAGCTTCAATCTATCTCCACCCCCCACAACACCCGTTGCAATACCAAAATCATTGACCAGCACGGGGCTTTAAGTGAATTTAACGCATCTGGCGCACCCATAACCGAGGATGTCTGGCAAGCTTGTCAAACACGTCTTGACGCGGCATTATCAGATACATCAGCAACACCAAAGTATCTCGTGTTATCGGGTAGCTTACCGCCGGGGTTACATGCTGATACTTATGCCAAGCTGGTCACAACGTGGCAAGCGCGCGGCGTGCGGGTGGTTGTAGATGCTTCAGGTGAGGCTTTAAGGGCTGCGTTTGAAGCACGGCCGTGGCTCCTGAAGCCTAATGAAGATGAGATTTATACGCTGCTGGGTAAGCGGGTGAGTAGCCTCGAGCAAGCCGCCATCGCCGCACGTGAGTTGCAAGCGCGCGGCATTCGGCAAGTGGTTGTGACGCTAGGAAAACTCGGTGCTGCGTTTGCGTTGGATGATACTTGTGTCATCGTTCCTGCACCTAAGGTTAACGCGGTGACGCCCGTGGGTGCAGGTGATACGCTCTTAGCAGCGGTGCTTGCAGGCTTGTGTGAATCACAAGATGTATCCAGCTTGGCACGCTACGCTGTGGCAGCCGCGACCGTCCGGGTGAGCCGCAGCGTTTACCCAACGCCCGCCATGATTGATGGCCTCGTCAAGACAGTTAGCAGCACTTACGTGGTTTGATGGCAGCAGAAACGTTAACTCCAGAGATGCTCATCTACGCATATGCGCAGGGGTTTTTTCCGATGGCAGAGCCGGACACAGGCGACATCTACTGGTACGACCCAGACCCACGTACAATTATTCCGCTGGACGGTCTGCATGTATCACGGTCATTGAGGCGCGTCCTACGTAAAAACATCTTTACAATCAGCTACGACCAGTGTTTTAGCGAGGTGATGCGTGCTTGTGCTGCGCCAGCACCGGGGCGGGCAACAACGTGGATTAACGACGAACTGATTGAGCTTTATACGGCGCTATTCAACATGGGTTTTGCGCACAGTATTGAAGTCTGGCAAGATGACTGCTTAGTTGGCGGATTGTATGGTGTGTCTATTGGTGGGTTGTTTGCAGGTGAAAGCATGTTTAGCCGGGTGAGCAACAGCAGTAAAGTTGCTTTGGTCACGTTGACACGGCATCTGCGGCAGCGCGGTTATAGCTTGTTTGATGTTCAGTTTATGACCGAGCATTTGCGCCGTTTTGGAGCGCTAGAGATTCCCCAACAAAGTTATAAACGCAAACTTGCCAAAGCAATTCATCAGCAAGTCTTGTTTTAGTATATAGATGCGTTCTCATAGCCTAACAGATGTCCTTGCATAGCTATAGCTGCCTGTGAGGGATTCAATAGTGTATCAAGTTGCTTAAAGTGGAGCTTGCAGAGTCCTTCAGCACGTGTGAGTAGGTTGGTGATGGCTTCGTTGGGGTCGGTCATAGGTCGTCGCCTAGGAGTTTGCGGAATTCTTGTTGAAGGTCTTCCAAGAGTTGTAAGCAGTCTTTCTCGATAAAATCTCTTATATCACCATCTATGTCTGGCCATTCACGCTTCAATTCAGTTTTTTGATCATTGATAGCGAAATCGGTGTACACGTTTCCAATGGCAGCAGCTATAACACTTATCGCTTCTTCTAAGTTCTGGCAAAGGTGACGCGATAAGTAAATCTTCCTCTTTTGCAAATCCCTTTTGAATTGTATTGAAGATTGAAACCACGCCGAAAATTCGTTGTACACTGCCGCTCTTTCATCATCGAGAGCGCTTGAAGTATCTGGATATTTTCTTTGGAGGTGTTCTACAGTAAAAATCACATCGCGACCTTCGTTGTAGAGTTCATTAATTGTCCCAGCATGGGAGGGTATAAACCCCCAGCTTTAGCTGGTAGCTTAAGCTAGTAAACTGAAGCTAGTGAAAGAATATCGACGCGGTAGCCATACACGGTTAGAGCTGGAGATACATCTGGTGTGGTGTACAAAGTA
>JBCCOX010000286.1:0-6506 GCA_039025155.1 Deinococcota bacterium
CCAGGAAGATGACGACCTTGATGATGAGACTGACGACGATTTTGAAGATGAATTCGATGACGAGGACCCGGATGATGACGACTCAGATGATGATAATGAAATTGACGACGATTTTGAAGATGAATTCGATGACGAGGACCCGGATGATGACGACTCAGATGATGACGACCCTGACAATGAGTTAGATGACGAAGATGATGACGACCCCAACGATCTTGATGAATTTAATGACGAAGATGATAAGAATGTCTTTCTCTACGGCACCATCACCGCCATTGACAAAGATGAAGACGTCTTGTATTTAGAAGATATTGTTGTGAACACAGCAGATCTGGATGATCTGGATGTGCGCGTGCTCGTCGTAGGCATGTTTGTTGAAGTTTATGGACCAGTACAAGAAGATGAAATGATGGCGCTGACCGTCGAGATTTTTGAACCTGAGATGTGGTCGTATTTTGAAGGACCAGCGTCACTGATCTACCCTGATGACAACGCGCTACTACTTCAGATTTGGCAATTTGATGACGAAGGATTTGATGATTGGCGTGAAGAAAGCTCGTACGAGGTTGCCAACAACGTCATTGTCATAGATTTTTACGACGGCTCGGACTTCGAGTTCGGCTATGATTTTTTACCTCAGCTCAGGAGCTCGAGGGAAGCCCTGTACTTTCTTGAGGGTAGCGTCAGAAACGATAGGGTCATCTGGCACACCATTGAAATCATCGACGACTGATGTACCGATGAAACGTTACCAGCAAAGTACCTTTGCTGTGTGTCATCAAGATTTGTTATGTCTAAGGAAGACGGTTTACTCATTGCGTGATTACCATCTATAATATCTGACTAATCCTTAATCCTTAGACTGGCGCGCGTATCTAGCGTTATTTATTGTGCGGTAGAACCATCTAGGGAGTGTCACTGTGCAACAAGGTAAATCCCACCAACTCGCGTATCAACAATCGGGTAAACGTGATCTGCGTCTTGACTGGTTGCGGGGCTATGCCTTGTTTGCTATGTCCATTAATCACGCAGGGTTTGATTCATATTTGCAGTTTATGACAGGTAATGCCTCGTTTTTGATCAGTGCTGCCGAGGTATTTTTGTTTATTTCAGGTTACACGCTTGGGTTTATTGCCAAAGGGCGTGACCTTGGCAAGGTTGTAATGCGTACGCTTAACCGCGCGTGGACGGTCTACTTAGTTGCCATTGGGATAGCCTTTGCCTTTGCTGCGCTGGCACTTGCGACCGACCTTATCTTGTGGGATGACGTTTCAGCCACCAGCTACGGTGACTTGCTCGAGTGGGGCATCAACGTCATCACCATGAAAGAGGCACTGCACGGTTCAGATATTTTGATTGCCTATGTCATTTATCTAGCCCTTGCACCCCTAGCGCTGTGGGGTTTGCTTACGGGGCATACGGGTAAAGTGCTGGCTGCCACTATCATCATTTACCTGCTTAGCCAACTGAGTCTGGACGCAACTGCACTTCCCGTTGCATCGTTTCGGCATTTGGCAGCCAACGACATACTTTTTTTTGGAGCGATGGTCCTAGGGTTTCAGCGCAATTGGTTGGGGCGCACCTGGCGCACCTGGAAGCCAAGTCGCATCATCGACGGCCTGGTCATTTCCGTCTGCTTGTTGCTACTCGTAGGCTACGCCACTAACTTTACGGGCTTTCCGGCTGTTCTACAGGACTTTTTACGCGCTAATGAACTGGGGCTACGGGAATTTGTGATGCCGCTACCGTCGCTACTTATTGTCCTGTTGTACATACGGGCTGCCTTTATACTCACGACCCGTTGGTGGCAACCGCTCAACCGCAGTTTAGGGTGGCTACTCATACCTTTGGGTCAAGCTTCGCTGTTTACCTTTGTCATGCACCTGGTGGCTATGCCCGTGTTGTTTAATACCCCCGGTGTCTCTGAAGACATGCCCCTAGCTAGCGCGAGTCTCTGGAACATTTATTACCTGGGTATCATTTACGGTACGGTACAGCTCCGCCGTCTGTGGCTCACCCAAGTTTGGACAACACCACGGCAGGGTAGCCGCTTTGGACGTAATTCTCGTGTCATACTTACAGTTCTTACAGGTCTTGCTTTAGTTACTGTGGCTGGACGCACCAGCGAGCCTGTCTGGGCCTTGCAAAGTTGGCCAGAGTCGCTGGCTTGGGATGAAGATGAACCTACCCTGGAAGGTCTAGAGGTAGAACAATTGTTAGCGTCTGTAACACAGCAGTCACCCTTTGCTGAGGTGCTGGCTGACCATCTGGACTATGAAGTTGCCATCGAGGTTGAAAATGATGTTGCTCGCATTGAGTTTATTGACGAAGAGCAAGATCAGCTGCTTGGTGTTGCTGTCATTGAGGTGGCGCGCGGGGTGGTGCTCGAGTCCTTTGTGGTGACTCCTAACATGCGTGCAGCAGCTGAAGCATGGCTTCCCCAGCTTAGAACAGAACTGGAGATTCCTACAGACCTCGAAATTGCGTCATACCTACATCCCCTCAATGTTGATCTATGGGAAGTCATCTTTGAAGATGAGGTGGCGGAAGACCCCCTGCTATGGATTATTTTCGATGCTCGAGACGGTACTGTCCTCGAGCGTCATGACATATCTGAAGATGACGATGAATGATTGGATGAGCTGGTAAGTGAATGTCGAAATCTAGCTGTAGCATCTCCACGAGTGACTGCCACAGGCAGTTGCGCGTGCGACCTATGGGAGTAGAAATCAACCCACACTGAGTGAAGGAACTAATCCTGGAACTGCTACTAATACAGCATGTAGATCATAGTAGCTGGATTATGTTTAGAACATGCTGACACAGCATCTGTAGAAGCTCCACGAGTTACTGTTACATCATGATGGTCTAGAAATCCTTAACGAGAATCATCTTTGCCCTCAATGACTTGTATTAACTTGTCGTGTGGTTGCTACTAAAGACAAGAAATAGCGTTGTTAGCGCCAAAGCTTGTGTGCTGGTAGAGGCTTAACCTATTGGCAATCTGCGCCAGCTGTGAGCGTAAATGTTTATGAACGTATGCATAAATAACACCGCTGTCCACAATTAATTTCTGGCTAACCCCTCATACCTAAACTAACCCTCGTCGATGCGTCACATAGGTTGTGAACCACATGGGTTGTGAACCACATGGGTTGCGAGTGTATCAACCATGCGTCCCATCAACAGGTCAAGAACCGTTTGAGGAGGTGTTATGGCCTACATCATTGCACTGGGTCTAACGAGCTTACTATTCATTTATTGGTACGTGGACTACAACGCGCATCTTCGGCGTGTTAGGCGTATTCCCCTGCGCATTCACGTCAACGGCATTCGCGGTAAGTCCACCGTTACGCGGCTCATTGCGGGCATCTTGCGGGAGGCGGGTTACGCGACGCTAGCCAAGACGACCGGCAGCGCGGCTCGAGTCATTCACGGTGACGGTAGCGAAACACCTATTACACGCTACGGTGCACCAACCATCAGCGAGCAAATCAATATTCTCAGAAAACATGCTAACCCCGATCTTGACGCGCTTGTGATCGAGTGCATGGCGCTAGACCCCGAGTACCAACGCATTTCGCAGCAGCAGATTATTGAGGGCAACCTCAGTGTGATTACCAATGTGCGCGAAGATCATCAGGATGTTATGGGAACTAGCCTTGCTGAAATTGCCAGCTCACTATCCAATACCATTGCTCACCATGGCACCATGATTACAGCTGAAAGCTGCCCAGAACTACAGAAAATACTAACGCAACATGCCGACCAGCTTGGCTCTGAGCTTATTTATGCAGATGCAACCACCGTCTCTGAGGATGACTTAACTAGGTTTGACTACCTTGCCTTCAAAGAAAATATTGCCACTGGCCTGGCTGTTGCTGCCAAGTTGGGTATCTCCAGAGAAATAGCCCTAGCAGGTATGCAACGTGCACAACCTGACATAGGTGCTGTTTTTCTAAAAGAAATTACTGTTGCGAGTACCCACATGCTGTGGGCACCTATGTTTGCTGTCAACGACCGCGAAAGCACCGTGTTGGGCATTGAGGCGCTTAGCTCACACCACTCCTCAGAAGCTGTCCGAGTAGGCATTTTGAACAACCGCCTTGACCGAGTTGTGCGGGCTCAACAGTTTGCCGAGATTGCCGCGCTAGATTTAAAGCTTGACTATTACATCACCCTAGGTGCATTTGAGCGACAAATTACCAATCAGCTGGTAGCGTTGGGATACCCGTTAGAACGCATTATCAACTTAGCTACCAGCGAGGTCAATGCCCAGCACATATTAACCAGAGTAGCAGCACTTAATCCTGGGGGACAGGTAGTGTTAATTGGATTGGTGAACATTCACACCGCACACGCAGAAGCCCTCATAAAGTATTTTGAGGGAGTTTCTACCCCTCAACCTAAGTTGACACCTCGTGTGACTGGCACTACGTTACCCGGTGTTCAGGTGGCTCGAGCCGCATCAGCATAGTATTACTGCATCAACTCTGATGTGTTTACTACGCTTTCCAACGAAACCCATATCTCTTTTCTACGCGAAGAGTTGTCTCGCTGACGCCCTCTGTCATGCAGGTTAATTCCTGAGCGACCTAAGCTGCAACGGTGTTCGTTGCAACACCTTCTGAAGTCACCACCTTTGCGGTCTGAGATAACGTTCACGCCTGTACCTACCAACTCAGAAATTCTGACTAGATTTATGTATCCAGTCACGCCACCTAAGTGCCTAAGTATCTCCTATCTGTATCTGCAAGATATAGATAGCGGTTAAGGAAAGTGAATGAATCCCGTTCCTTCTCGCAAAGTCACTATGAAAATACTTAGATTGTTCAGAGCATGTAGCGGCAACGTCATGTTTGCCCCACACAAATTTAAGTCCTTACAGCAATTCCACAATACATGCCCCCAAACTAAGTGGGTTTGTTTCGACTCGCCTATCTCGCATCTGAAGTTGTTCCAACAGCTTTAGAAAAAGAAATGCCACTCAGTAAGCTTATTAGGAGATTTAATGTCCAACCTTATGATTGACCCCAATGTGACACGCCTTGCTATTCTGATTGGCATCATCTTTGGCATTATCATTTATCAACGAACAGGTTTAACCACAGGTGGCATTGTCGTACCTGGATATTTAGCACTTTTTATGCGCGAGCCAGGTCATATTGCAGTCACATTGGGGCTGGCAAGCATGACATATGTCATTGTTTATCAGGGTTTACGGCGACGCTACATGTTGTGGGGGCGACAACTTTTTGAATCTGAGGTATTTACAACTTTAGTCCTGCAAGTCATTTGGGTTGCTATTTTGGCTGGCCTTGCAGCACAGTTCAATAGCAACGCCCAAAGTTTGTATGGTATTGGAGTTTTGTTGCCTAGCCTTATCGCCCATGATATGGGCAAACAAGGAGTGACTAAGACCCTACTCGTCTGTTTGGGGTGTGCACTTGTTGTATTTGGATTAATTACTGGCTTGCAGCTGGCTGGCGTGGGCTCGAGCCAACTACCTACGCTTGTCAACAACATTGATTATCCATACAGTAAGCAGGATACTTTTATTGCCATTTGTTCCAGCGTCATTGTAAGTAGCTTCATGTACCACAACAGCAAGCTAGGTCAGCTGCGAGCTGGGGGATTTATCAGCGCAGCTTACATTGCTTTGTTCCTAAAACAACCTTTGGATATTGCGTTTATCGCATTGGTAACTTTAGCAAGTTACGGCCTCGTTAGATTACTCAGCCGGCATGTACTCATTTTTGGACGCACGACAGTTGCCAGTTTGCTGGTTGTGTCACTAATTGTATCTTGGACGTTAGAAATAATGATGCAGGTTTCTTTTAATTACACCCCCTGGCAGGGTGCTCGAGTCCTTGCCATGATGATCGCTGCACTACTTGCAAATGATGCTCACAAACAAGGCTTAAAGCGTACTGCTCTAGGCATTAGCATGTCGAGCTTAGTCGTTTTGATGGTATTAAACCTTGTATCACGTTAACTGAAGAGGGGTCCAACACTTAGTGTAAGCTACAGAAAACCCTGTATTGTCTCTAGTTTTGTTCATTTGTTCGACTAGGTGTTGGTCGTTTTCACTATTTTGTGGTGCTGAACCTGTAATTTCTTTGGCAGGTTTTAGAGTGTTCATAAATCTAAATACGCCTACCTGCTGGTAACTGTAGCGACATACGTAAACGTTGAGCCGTAAACCGAGTGGCCTATTGGTACTCGCGCTACTCAGTAAGTATAGAGCTAGCTCCGTACTTACTGTTAACACTTGAACCAATCGAGCTCATCTCTCATGATTCACCCACTCACACGATTCGTGTGATGACAACTCACCCGCTGCGTTTTTAAGCTTTCTTTCATAAGCGAAAGGAGGCTATTTATTGTGAGAGCCGCTAACTACGAAATTCACATTAAAGAAGACATGCCTGAGCAGTGGCTCGAGAGTTTTGATACCATCTGCGTAGAGACAACACCCACACACAGCATCGTACACATCTACCTAC
>JBCCOX010000287.1:0-6493 GCA_039025155.1 Deinococcota bacterium
CGAGGAGATCATCATCTCACAAAATAATATGGTTACTGCCCCAAGTCATACGTCGTCGTCTGGTCACGGTTAATCTGAATAACCTGCTCCAAAGGCCTCACGTCAGGTGCTTCAATCCACATGGTGTAGCTACCTACTTCAATGCCTTCAATGCGCAGTTCACCTGCCTCAATGTCGCCAATGAGCACGCCGTTCAAAAAAACTTGACCTGTTTGGATGCCAGACAGAATGCGCAACGCCCCGGTTTCAGTTTGGGGTTGCTCGAGCACCAAGGTGGCAACCTCAGCCGGAAAGACAGTTACGCCACCTGTTTGGTCAGCGTAGTTGGGTGCAGTAAGTTGCACGTCGTAACGACCCGGGGGGATACCCTCGAGCTGAAACTCACCGGCGTCATCTAGCACCCCAAGCTCCTCACCGTTAATGAATACCCTTGCGCCACTCACGTTGCCGCGAATAAGAACGCTACCCACTAAACGCGGGTCAACATCACTGGGGATGCGGGTGAGGGTGTTGTAGAGAAACTCGAGCCGGGCAATTTCACCCACAGCTAACTCAACTATCTCGGCAGGCGGGACAAAAATAGGGGAACTTACCTGAATGCTGTAGCTACCCGCGGTTAAGTTGAGGATAATCTCCCCGGTGGACGCGGGAATCACGCCAGCAAGTTCACTGTTAACGTAAACCTCTGCCCCCGGAACGTCCGACGCAATAATGAGTTGCTGGGCAAATGCCCCAGTTAACAGCAGATACCACAGACCAAGCAAGCGCAAACCAGCACGCAATAATGTCATAAACTAAGCCTCCATGAGTGTATGGTAGCGCAGGCTTTGGCACTTAGCCTAGTTGATGAAGCACATGTGAGAGCACGGTCACAGCGCGCTCTAGCTCCGCCACCTCCACGTGCTCATTAGGCGTGTGGTCAAGTGCTGAATCGCCGGGTCCATAGGCCAGCATGGGCACGTTCCAGTAGGGTGCAACCACGTTCATGTCAGATGTACCTGTTTTGACTTTGAACCTCGGTTTGCCGCCGTGTTCACGGATGGCCACGCGAAACGCACGGCTCAGCGGGTTGTCTTTGGTCGCGCGGTGAGCCTGTTCGCGTCCGCTGATGGTTGTGGTGAAGGGCTCGAGCATTGGTGCTAGCACAGCCTCCACAGCCTCTGGTGGATGTGCTAGCGGAAGCCGAAACCCGAGTGTTGCCCAGCAGCATTGGTTGAGGCCGTCATTATCACTTTGAATAGACTGTAATGAGACTTGGATGGCATCAAAAATGCCTTTAACGTCTTGGTTAAGCTCACTAATGTAGGTTTGAACGTCCTGCCATGCGCTGACGACATCTTCAGCAGCGGTTGTGTCGTCTCCGGCGCTGTGGAAGTTGGCTTTGTGATGCTCGAGCTTGACCACCAAACGCCCTTTATACCCCAAGGTAATGGCGTCCCAACTACTCGGTTCGCCGATGATGAGCAGGTCTGGTTTGGGATAAGCTTCTACCGCAAAACGTGCGCCTTTGCTGCTTGGGGCTTCTTCTTCAACCGCACCAATGAGCCGCAAGGTGATACGCGACTTTGCGTCTGCAGGTAACGTTGATGCCGCTGCCACAGCCGTACAAAACGCACCCTTAGCATCCACGCTGCCACGTCCGTAGAGCTTGCTATCTTCAACTCGAACGGGAACGTTGCCAGCAACCGTGTCAATGTGACCCAAAAACGTCACCTGAACTGGGCCACTTCCGACACGTCCAACGGCGTTACCAGCCTCATCAACAAAGGTCTCATTGGCAAAGGTGGCAAGTTGACCTACCAAAAACTCAGCAACGCCAGCTTCATGACCGGAGAGGCTGGGGATGCTTACAGCTTGCTGTAAAAGTGGCAGCGGTGCTAATAGCATCAATACAAAGAGTTATTTACCCAGTTAAGCTGTCTCGAGTGCGTGCTTAAGCCGCTTAACAACCTCATCTGCTTCTGCTTTGGAAATAATTAACGGTGGCACTAAGCGAATGACGGTTGCCCCTGCGTTGATGGTGAGCACGCCAGCGTCCCGCAAGGCGGCAACGTAAGGCGCGACTTTTTTCTTAAGTTCCACACCAATCATGAGACCAACCCCGCGCACGTCGCGGATGAGGGGGTGATTGAGCTCGAGGATGCCTTTACGCAAGTGATGCCCCACGTCTTTCACATGATTAAGTAAATCGCGCGTTTCAAATTCTTCTAACACGGCTAGCGCCGCTGCTGCTGCCAGCGGATTCCCCCCAAAGGTTGTCCCGTGACCGCCTTTGGGCATAGCAGCGGCAACTTCATCTGTCATGAGTAATGCACCAATCGGTACACCACCACCGAGACCCTTCGCCATCGTCGTCATGTCTGGCACGATGCCGTAGTTTTCACTCGCTAAAAATGTACCTGTACGCCCTGCACCGGATTGCACTTCATCAAAGATAAGCAGCGCGCCGCGTTCATGCGTAAGAGCTCGAGCAGCTTCCAAAAACTCCTGTGTGGCTGGATGAATGCCACCCTCACCTTGCACGGGTTCCAAGAACACGGCTGCGGTTTCGTCGGTAATTGCCTCAGCGAGTTCGTCTACGTCGTTATAGCGAATAAATGTTGTTTCATAACGCATAGGTTCAAAAGGCTCGCGGTATTTTTTCTCCCAAGTGAGCGACAGTGAGCCCATCGTCCGACCTGAAAAGCCACGTTTGGCAGCCACAAACTTGCTGCGCCCAGTTGCGGCCCGCGCCCATTTGAGCGCAGCTTCGTTGATCTCTGAGCCAGAGCTGGCAAAAAACACCCGGTTGAGGGGTTTAGGCACAAACTGAAAGAGTTTATCGGTTAAGTCTGCACGCACGTCATTGCCGAGGTTTTGAGGGCAGACAATAAGCTTGCGGGCTTGTTCGCTGATGGCGTTGGCAAGGCGCTCATTTGCGTGACCCACGCTTGCAACTGCAATTCCTGCCATGCAGTCGAGGTAGTGCTTGCCTTCAGCGTCCCACAAGTTGACGCCCTCACCGCGAACAAAAACAACATCTGGTTGCCATAAACCCGTGTGGTGCTGTGCGTCGCGTTCTAAAATATCTGCTGTGATGGTTTTGGTGACTGTGTCTGCCATGCGCTAAGCCCTCCCCTTACAAGCTTTGGTATAGCCTAGCAGGTTTTGGCAATTGAGTTAATAGACTTAGTTGACGAGCTTCATCAAGAGAACTTAGAGCTAATATGACATGTAAGCAGAGCTCACCCTAGAAAAATCGCGTTTGGCGAGGTCATTCGGATGAATGTAGAGATACAACCTGCCACCATCCATCCACTGAGTATTTGTATCATTATCCCAGTCAATGCGAAAAAGAAGCTGTAGGTCTTGGTCATTACTTACGTATTCACCAGTCAAACCGCTAATAGCACCTGAATGGTCGTCATGTGTTTGCACGCCAAGTAAAAGATGAAGCGCATCATCACATGTTGCACAGTCGAAGTAGGTTTTATGAATCTCTACTTCTTTATCATTCAAATCAACATCACAGTATTTTTGAAGTCTGTGCGCGTCATAGACAGTCATGATTTCTGAAAAGCGAATGAGCCTCTCAGGAATTTTGGAATCTTCATATTCATAGTCAAATGGAATATCTCGTAGAGCCAATTCAGCTTCGATACTGTAAACAACACGCTGACAAAAACCACCATCAAGACTTTGCTGGTTGCGGTGATCAGCAAATACATAAAGCATCCCTGAATCAGGTAAACAAGCGGCTTGAGGACTCAAACGTATTTCTGATAAATTAATTTGCAAAATAAAGTCGAATTGGAAGCCGTCTTCATTTTCGGGCCAAGGTACTGATTCAGGAAGCGCGGGTTTACCTCCAAAGCGTGACCTTGTTGTGAAATCCCCATACATCGGTATAGCTATAGTGTGCATTCTCAGTGCAGGTTTAGCATGCTTGATGACTTTGTCAGCGAGCAAGGGAAGATTTTTCTCAGCGCACACAGTACGAATGTAAGGTTCAAATTGTTGAGTCAAAAGCACGGATACCTCTTTAAAGAAGTAGTTAAATTCTCAAAACACAAAGTAAAACGAGAACGCGACCGCCACAACAAGCACCCACCAAAGCGTTTCCCAAATCCCACCTAAAAACGTGTAACGCCGCAAGTAAGCGTTGAGTTCTTGAGGAGAGGTTGCTTCGTCTTGATGCCCTTTGCTAACAGCGTGCGTGTAAAGTTGATGCGCAACCAAGCGGTCTGCAATGCGTAGAGCAAGTAAGAAAGCAAGGGTTGAAATGTGACTGAGCCAGCCGACCATGCCCTAGCCTACCGCATTGGAGCCTAGCGTATTGGAGCCTAGTGTGTTGCTAGAGACATCTGTGTGCTGACCTGTGGTGAGGCGTTAAGCGACAACTGTGCCGCGCCCTGCAAGTGCTTCTGTGACGGGCTGTGAAATGCGGGCATCACCAAAAATCACCTTGCCAACACCGCCAGAAACGGCTTCGGCAGCACCGAGAACTTTTTTCTTCATGCGGCCCTCAGCAACCTCTAAATAGCTTTCGACATCATCTACTGGAATGTTGGGGATGAGGCTAGCTTCATCTGGAAAGTTACGGAGTAAGCCGGGTACGTTGGAAAGCAGTAAAAGTGCTTCGGCACTAAGAGCAGTAGCAACAGCGGCAGCAGCACGGTCGCCATCTACGTTAACGGCTACGCCGTCAAAGCTGGCACCGGGTGGGGTGAGGACGGGTAGGTAGTTGTTAGCTAGGAGAAGCTCGAGCAAGCCCACATTCACCTTCTCCACGGTTCCGGTGTGATCACCCCGTAAAATCTTCACCTTACCGCCATCTACACTGCGCACAGATGTTTTGTGTTTGCCTTCAAAAATGCGCCCGTCGAGTCCGGAAAGCCCCACAGCGTTGACATTGTGGCGCTGCAAACGCTCCACAATGCCTTTGTTCATTTTGCCGCAGTAGACCATTTCAAAAATCTCGAGGGTTTCGCGGTCGGTAAAGCGGCTGGTGTAGCCACTGGGGCTGGTGACAAATTTAGGCGGGTGTCCGAGTGCTTCAGCAATGCGGTTGGTCTCAGCGCTGCCGCCGTGGACAATGACAAGTTTTTGCCCGGCTTGCCAGAGTTTAGCGGCATCTTCGCAGAGGGCGTTGTAGTCAATGCCAAGGGAGCCACCAACTTTAACAACAATCATAGTTGGAGTTAATCATCCAATTCTTGAAAATTGCTATAAGCCTCGTAACTTGCTAGAGCAGCTTTGTAATCTTCCTCGTACACCTCACCGAGTAGGTTATCTATTTCCTCAGTCGTGTAAGCGCGGTTGCTGCAGCTTGCACCTACGAATCTGGGTAAGGCTCGGGCGGGTTTACATGATTGAACAAAACTACCAACGGCACCGCACATCAGGTCTTCCTTAGAGCTGCCCTGTTCACAAGCTATGCAGCTTAGCTCGAGGTCAACCTGCTCATCTAAAACCACTGTCATGCGCTTCATACCATCTATTTTAGCCCATATTGAAGGTCTTAAATGCGCCCGCCAGCTTGCCACGCAGCCCTAGTCTTTTTGTCCATACCGCGCGGAAGTTTGAGCTTGCGCGCGTCAAGGTAAACCATAAACCGCCGCACAGCCGCCTCGAGCGCTGTTAGCATCTCACCATCTAGCGTGATACCTTCCTCCCAATACCAGCGGTAGAGTTCCCAGATGCCGTCTTTAAACCTCGAGTCAAACCGTGCCACAAACCGAGTGCCATAAAACACAGGCAGCACGTAATAACCCCACGTGCGCTTGGCAGCAGGTTTGTAAACCTCCCACAGATAGTCAAAGTTAAACAGATGAAGCGCTGCTTTGCGGTCCCAGATGATGGGGTCAAGCGGGGCTACAAAAACCATGCGTGGGGGAAGTGGGGGCTGCTCGAGCTTCGCCAAAACTTCCGGCAGCACGTGAAAGCGTACATCTTCAATATCAACCTCAAGCAACTTCCCCTGAGCTACCAGCTCCACCAAAATCTTGCGCCGCTCAGGTGCAGGTAGGTACAAACTCCACACTTCAGCACTGGGGTTCGGGCGTAGCACCCCAACTGCTTGGTGGCGCAACAAAATAAGCCACGCGGTACTATCGTGCTCGCTTACAGTAGGTGCTGCCAAAAGCTCAGCAGGTACAACGTTCTCAGTGAGGTCATACACATGATGCCCTTTGTTGCGGCTGTGTGTTACCACTTGCCCCGTATGCCACAACCCCCGCAAAATGTTTTTAGTAAGTTTGGGACCGTGCCACGACCCCTCCCATGCTGCATGATGAGGTTGAAACTCAAACTGACTACTGCTGAGCGGGCCGCGCTCCGTGAGTTCAGTGCGCACTGTCTCAACTGCCTCAGCGTAAGGGTCTAGCACTTTTGTCTGCCAGCTTTTGGCGTGCCAGTTGTGATACACCCGCCGTACCGGCCAGTCGCGCATTCGCACAAGAGAGGCTTGTTTGTCCCAAGCGTCTAGCAAGTACCTGTCTTTATACGCAAGGCG
>JBCCOX010000288.1:0-6464 GCA_039025155.1 Deinococcota bacterium
CTCGAGTGACTTTAGCGATACATACAGGTCTGTATCGCTCACTTGAAATAATACATACAGGTCTGTATCATGTCAAGTGATTTAGGAGATTTAATCATGACTCAAGCCAAGGCCTCTGCCCGTGAACGCCTTCTCTCAACTGCTAGCCAGCTTTTCTATCAGCGAGGGTTTCAAGCCGTAGGGGTAGATACCGTAGTAGCCGAATCCGGCGTGGCTAAGATGACGCTGTACCGTCACTTTCCATCTAAAGATGACTTGATTGTGGCCTACTTGGAACGTGCCAACGATGCTTTTTGGAAGTGGCTCGAGTCAGCCATCACAGACCTTAATGACCCCAAAGAAAAACTCGAGGCCATTTTTGATGCACTGAGGCAACGAGCCACCAGCCCACAGTGTTTGGGCTGCCCATTTCAAAGCACTGCTGCTGAATTCCCAGACCCAGAACATCCAGCTCATCGGGTAGCACTGGCGCACAAACAGGCTATTCTTGTACGGTTTACAGCACTTGCTAACGAGGCGCATCTCCAAGAGCCTGAGGTACTTGCCGAACAGTTACTGATGCTGATGGACGGAGCTTGGGTAGCAGCGCGAATGTTTGGTCTGGAAAATCCCGCCATACACGTAGCCAGGGCGGCGCGGACCTTAATAACCGCTAGCCAGTAAGAGAATAGAAGTGCAAGTACGATGGCAACATCTCTACACATGGATGTTAGCTTTACAAAATACTTTCTGTAAGGTGTTAATTTAACCTGCCAGTGGATGCCCGGTAGCATACTCAATCAAATCCCACAAATTTCCGTATAAATCACTAAATACCGCCACCGTGCCGTAGTCCGCTTCTTTCGGCTCGCGTACAAAGGTCACGCCCTTGGCAACCATCGCGTTGTAGTCACGCCAAAAGTCGTCGGTACGCAAAAACAAAAATACCCGCCCGCCTGTTTGCTTGCCGATAGCAGCCTCTTGCTCGGGTTGAGAAGCCTTCGCTAGCAGCAACGTTGTACTAGGTGTACCTGTTTCATTAGGAGGTGCTACGACTACCCAGCGTTTGTCTTGCTCAGGCTGATAGCTATCCTCAACCAGCGTGAAGTTGAGAACCTCTGTGTAGAACGCAATAGCTTCGTCGTAGTCTTTTACAACTAAGGCGATGTGGGCAATAGATTGATTCATGGGCTCGAGCATAACAGGAGGTTTAGTTAGAGGAAGACGCCATCCTTGCTCGAGCCGTGCCAATAAATGAAGCGCAGCAGCATTGCCGTTTTATTCAGCGCTTTGTTAGTCTATCTCTGATTGAAGGTGCTGCTTTCTTGTCTCGCCAATCGCATCCCAATGCGTGTTGTTCAAAGCCCCCTCAAACGAGTAAAGGTAGTAACACACTGGTAGCGTCTCGTTTGGATAGTGTTGCTTTATCATCTGGTGCGCCCCCGCTGCACCCACACACCGAAGGTCATCTTCGGAGAAAATCCCCACCTCATTCAACCGACCCGCGATTTTCTTACCGATGTTTTTGAGGTCAGTAAGCTTTCTATTTTGAGTCATCATTCTCTCAATTCCCTTCACTTGACTCAATGGCTTAGATGTTTTCCAAATAGCTTCTGTTGAGGTCTTCAGTTCAGAAATATCCCTGTACTGAAGACCCTGAGCATATCTGAAACACAACGTTCGGTGGCGTTTACTCAAAAAACTGCTGATTAAAGGTTTGCCACGGCAAGTCAGGAAATGATATTTGCAACATACTTACAGCCTCAGCTAGGCTCGAGACATAAGTTAGTTGCACATTATCTTGCATCTCAGGTGTTAACGCAGGTACATCAACCTCTAGCGTCTGTGGTTTTATTGAGACGATCTGCCGTAACCTCGGGTGACTTAAAACAGGCGTGCCAGCTTGAAGTTGAGCCAGCGGTGGCAAACCCTGCATGGGCACGTTGCGGTTATCAATGATGAGGTGCGTGTCGTTAGTAGCTTCATCTAGCATGGCTTGTCCAGCAGCGGCAATCGCCTGCACATCTGTCAAGCTCACAGTTGGCTCGGGGTGACGTAAGCCGACGATGTGACCCAACATCACCCACTCGAGCCGAAAGTTAGCTGCCCTCATTCAAATAATTCGTCTTTAACCGTCTCGCTGTACTGCGCTGCAAACTCAGGTGAGGGCGGAATAATCGTGATGACATCTACCAATAAGCCGTTAGGGTCTTCCACCATAAAGTGCCGCTGTCCTGAAGGTTCCGAGCGAAGTGTGAGCGGCATGTTGAGGTTAGCATCTTGCAAGCTAGCGTACACAGCATCTACATCTTCAACTTCAATGTTGATGAGGCTGCCTTTAGCTGCCTGACGAAAGTTTTCGGGCACGCTGGAGTGACTAGTTTGTACAAACGCAAGTTCAAAGCTGGGCGCTTCGCTACTGCGTAAACTGACGTACCAATCCGCTTCAAAGGTAACTTCAAATCCAAAGTATTGCGTGTAAAAGGCAGCGCTGCTCGTAACATCGTTCGTGCAGATGACGGGGTAGATGCTCGAGGGTCGTAGGGGTGTAGCTTGAGATTCGGTTGCAGTCATAGCAAACCTCCTGAAGAGTTTTTAAGATACATACTGTCTGTATCTATAGTAGAAAGTAGCATACATACTGTTTGTATGTCAAGCTTATGCTACGCTTTGATGTGTGAGGACTAGCGCCCCCAACGCCATCTACCGAGTCTTATTTTTAGTTGTTAGATGAGTTTTTAGACGTCAGAGACAAGGTTAACTTAGCATCAGATCTGTATTTCTTAATGACGCTGCTTACTCCGTATCTCATGATGATGTAGTTGATTTAGTTAGATGATGTGTTATGTGATGCCGTATTCAGATGACAGATAATTAGAAGATAATTCATGCTGAAATGACATTTCAGATGATCCGCTCGACATCTGAAGTTTTGTGATGAAGGAGAATGTTTGTGGCAACTGCCAAACGCAGTAAAGCTGAACAAGCTCAAGTGACGCGGGATGTGCTCATCAGCATTGCGCATGACGAATTTAGCAGCAAAGGTTACGCCAAAGCCTCTACAGAGGCCATTGTGCAACGCGCCCAAGTGACGCGGGGCGCACTGTATCATCATTTCAAAGGCAAAAAAGATTTGTTTTATGCTGTCTTTGAAGCCGCCCAAGCTGATATTGGTGGGCGTGTGCTAACTGCAGCCAAACAAACAGATGACCCTTGGCAGCAGTTTTTAGTGGGCTGTAGAGCGTTTTTGAAAGCCAGCCTTGACCCAAATTTACAGCAAATTGTCATTATGGACGCGCCTGCAGTGCTTGGTTGGGAAGTTTGGCGGAATCTCGATGAAATTAATAGCGTGCGGCATTTACAACACAACCTCGAGGATCTCGTAGCACGTAACATCTTGCAACCCGTTGCTACAGACGTGCTAGCACGCTTACTCGCAGGTGCTATGAACGAAGCTGCCCTTTGGATTCCCCAACAGGAAAGCCCCGAGCAGGCTTTGTATAACGCGATGCGGTTGCTCGAGGCTTTTCTTAGGTCATTAAAGGTCGACGCCCTAGAAATACCAGATGCTATAAAAGCCAATTCAAGCTAGATGTCTCCATTTACGTATTTTCAATTACTAATTTTTATGCACTTACCCACAAAAAGGCTAGCTCTATGAACTTAAAAGAATCTAAATCAAAACGATTTGATGTCAGCCTATCTAAAGCCTATTCAGGTGAAGACATACACAAAATTATTGAAGATGTGTCTTCAGAGTTGGGCGTTTACATATCACACATCGGGTCGTATTCACGAAAGAAATACCCAAATTCAATCCATTGGCATTTCAAAGAGAAGCCAAAAGAAAAAGGCTGTCTAGATGCCACGTTTTGGGAAGAAGGAAACGAGTTTTGGATTGTGGCTAGACATTATGAACCTGACTGGGTTAAAGAAAAGGCAAAAGACATGCAGAATTTGCTTAATCAACGACTTTAACGTCTTATTGTATGTACACTTACTTGTAACCTATTTCATAACCTTAGGCTCGAGCCGCTAAAACGGCATGTACCATAACCGCATCAATAAAGTACTGGTGCTATCAACAACAATCAACGTCACCCAGCCAAAAAATAGCAAGAGGGGTCCATACACTAAGAGTTTAAAGCTTATATCTGGTGTTGTTGTGACGTAAGCGTTCACCTGTGTACTACCTGAAGCTTGTGCTGAATCTACTTGCAGCAGTGCATAAAACGCAATAAACCGTGAGGCAATAAGTACACCCACAGCAACAATGCCCGCAATAAGCATGCTGTTTGCAATAATTGCACCACTCACAAATGCCATTGTCATAGGTAGTCCCAAAACATCCAGACGTGGGTCATGACGTTTGGCAGGTAATGCTTGATAAACCGTAAACGCAGCAACAGCTAGCAACATAGGAAGCCAAATGATATGGCTGGTGAATGCCACCAAGGGTAACGCCACTCGCCCATCTAAAGCAGCTTGGGTTACCACTTCACCTAACGTGAGGCTCTTAGATTGTTTCACCAAGTTACCTAATGTCTCACTGGCAGCGTGACCATAGCGCATAAACAAATTTGCGTACATTAAGGATACGCCACTTACAGCAATGCTAATTTGTCGTGTTAAGCCTTTCATAGTTGCATCCTTAACTGGTGATGTGAAGCGCTCACATCCTTAGCTTGATCTCTGCCAATCTCGTCTCACAAAACATACAAATTCACTAATATCAGTTTGTCATATTGATGTATAACTTCAGTAGCAAAAACTACCTTCTGATCGGTAGGTTTTTGGTTTTTTATTTTGGGTTCTAGGTTTTACGTACACCTTCTAAAAATAGACTCACAACACGTTCAGAAAAATCTTGATCCGAAATAAACGATTCCCACACGCCCAGTTCGCGCATGAGGCTCAAAAACATCCATGTGCTTATAGTCGTATCATGACGCCTAAGTTCACCATTTGCTACGCCATCATCTAGAACTTGCTTAATTTTTTGGTATTGGTTTTGTTGAAAAAGCTCCCACAAGCTACTACGCTGCTCAGGGTGCAAAAAGCGCAAGCTGTCTGTAACTACGTGTGAGACTTCACTGTTAGCAGCTAGGCTAAATTGCAAGACGTGCTCGAGTCGCTCCCTCACAGACGTCTCACCGTTAAGCACATCCTGATAACCCTGCCCATGCTGCTGGATCATTCGCTCAATCATGTCAGCGACAAGTTGTTCTTTGCCGTCTGGAAAGTGATGATACAAACTCGCTTTACGCACGCCAATACGCTGCGCAAGCGCGTTCATACTCACGCCGTTATAGCCGAATTCTTGAATGAGCTGCGCCATCGCATCTAGCGCAAGGTTTTTAGTGTCTTGAGTGTTGTCTACCGTAGGTCTTGCCATAATCTACCTTCTGGTAGGTTAGTTGATTTCCTACAAACTCACTAGAGTTTGTCCCACAAACTTATCCAATAAGGATTACCCAACCTAGAAGCCAAGCAAGCACTTAGCTTCTAATCTGTAATCTTGATGAGGATACCTACAGAGTTTCTCACCAAAAAAGAGAGGATAACTGTGTCATCCTCTCCTTGAGTAACTCGTTTTAATCAAGCCATTTAACAGTATTGTTATTCCTTGTGGTGATATGACAGCTCAATATTTTATGGTGTTACGACGTTTGCTAATACTGCGGCTCCCGCGCCAAAAACTCACCCCAACTACTATCCCCTACAAACTTACCAGCTTCCACCATCACCTTGCCGCGTACGGTCACTTCGGTTGGCTTACCTGCAATCTCAAAGCCTTCAAAGCCCCGGTAGTCAAGGTTCATCGTTTGATTGGCAGCAGTAAGGGTTTCTTTGTGATTGGGGTCGTAGATGACAAGGTCGGCATCACTCCCTAGGGCAATCGTGCCTTTTTTCGGAAACAGTCCAAAAATCTTGGCAGCTTGCGTGCTGGCGGCATCCACAAAACGGTGAATATCAATACGCCCTTGCGTGACACCATAGGTGTAAAGCATGTTCACGCGGTCTTCAATCGCTGGAATGCCATTTGGAATAAGGGTGAAATCGTCCTTACCCATGTCTTTTTGCCCTTTAAAATCAAACGGCGCATGGTCGGTGGCAACCGTGTTGACATCTGCGTTATGCAACCCGTGCCAGAGTGCGTCTTGATTGGGTTTGGGGCGCAGCGGTGGGGACATCACATACTTGGCACCTTCAAAGTTGGGGCGCTCCGCATAGGTGTGATCCAAAATGAGGTGGGGGATGACGGCCTCAACAAAAAGCTTGGTACCGTTGTAGCGGGCGCGGTTGGCTGCCTCGAGCGCCGCTTGGCAACTCAAATGCACCACGTAGCCCGTTGCATCTGTAAGCTTCAAAAACGTCGCAAAGTGATGCGTGCCTTCAGCCTCAACGGTCACCGGGCGGCTAGGTTCGTGGTAGCCGGGGCCAGTTTTACCTTCTGCCAAAAGTTGCGCTTGTAATTGGGCCAC
>JBCCOX010000289.1:0-6414 GCA_039025155.1 Deinococcota bacterium
CAACAACATCATCCTTGACAAGTAAAAAGGTTGTCATTAGATGCCCCTTTTTCCCTTGTTCGACGTACAATCTTGCCACACCAATGATCTGTAACAACTAAACCTGCCACTCATGTATTTTTATAACTCCATCAAGTTACATGCTCACACCATTCAGTGATGCTGCAATCATCTGACAGTTATAGTGACCTCATGCGAATTTTGATTAGCAACGACGACGGCATCCACAGTCCTGCCCTGCACGCGCTTGCCCGCATGGCGGCCAGTCACGGTGAGGTTGTGATTGCCGCGCCTGCCTCAGAACAATCTGCGACCAGTCATAGCATTACCGTGTATGCACCGCTGCGGGCAACAGCTAGCGATGTTGTGAAGCTTAGGCCGGGTACACCGGATGCGTTTGAGGCTTACAGCATCAACGGTACGCCAGCGGATGCTGTCGCTGTGGGCTTAAGCCTTTTTTCGGGGGTTGACTTGGTGCTTTCTGGCATCAACTTAGGGGCCAACGCGGGCTATGGCGTGATGCACTCTGGCACGGTGGCAGCAGCCCGACAAGCTGTGGCGATGGGCGTTCCGGCGATTGCATTGAGCGCGGCTGACCCTAGCCCCGGTCAGGGCTTTGAGCATTTAGCACCTTACTTGGCTGAAGCTATTAAGGCCCGCAGCACTCACGATATCCCACTTCTTAATGTCAACTTTCCAGCAGCTCAAACGCAAGATTCAGACCCCTACAGCCCTGCTAACAAGCCGAGTGCCCAAGGGCATCCGCAAGCTTACCAAGGGGCGGCTCGAGCCAGCGACATACGCTGGACCTTTGTCTCAACACATGCTTACGGCAGGAAAATCATTGCTGCCCAAGACCCGCGTGAGCGCACTGTGTACTGGTCAACCTATGTTGGCGTAGATAACCCCGCGCCGGGCAGTGACCGCTGGGCGCTTGCCAACAACTATGTGTCGTTTACACCGCTGACCATGCAAGCTGCAGATATGGCCTGTTTAGAAGCTGTGCAACATAGTTGATCATCAAATTAAGGCCGTAGCGCTCGTAATATCTAGTGTCACAGAGCTAGTTTCATCATAATGTGATGGTGTCTAGCCATTCTGATGGCGGCCAAGGTATTGGTTGGGAAACATGAGTGTGACTGTTGTGCCCTGCTGTAAGCGACTGGTGACGGCGAGGACACCTTGTAACTGCTCAACTAAGGTCTCAACTAAAAACGTGCCAAAGTTGCTGGGTTTGTCTTCGGACATGCCGATGCCGTTGTCTTGAACTTGCAAGTACACCCAGCGTCTGCTGCTCTGGTTGGGCTCGAGGTTCGCTGCTAAACCAAAAGAGCCTGTGTAGCGGGTCATAACACCATCTTCAAAACTGTTGTCTAGGTGGGGTGTGCTGCCTTCATAGAGGTCAATTTGAACGGCTGCTTGCGGGGGTTTAGACGCTGCTGAAAAAGCATGTTTAAAGGCGTTGCTGAGCATCTCGTTAAAGACGAGTCCACAGGGAATAGCTTCTTGAATGGTGATGCTTACGTCTTGTAAGTTGAAGCTGAGCGCAACATCGCGGGCATCAAGGGCGCGTTGCATCGTGCGGGAAACTTTTTCAACGTAGGCTTTGACGTTTAAATCACTAAAGCGGTCACTGCGGTACATCACTTCGTGAACGTCGGCCATGGCCCGAACCCGGGCTTGGCTGGCTTGAATAACTTGTTTGCTGGCTGCATCTGTCAGACTGCGCCCTTGCAAGCTCAACAGTGAACCTAGCACTTGCATGTTGTTTTTAACGCGGTGATGTACCTCAGCTAGGAGTACGTTTTTTTCGTTGAGGGCCTGCTCGAGCTTCGTGAGCGCGTCTTGTAAATGGGTTTCGGTAAGTTTGCGCTCGTGAATATGCTGCAGTACTCCAGAAAGGCGCAGTGGTTTACCGCTACTACTGTAGTCCACCCCAGAGCCAATGATTGAAAACCAACGCCAGTGCTGGTCTCTAGCTGAGGCTGACGCAGCGTCTGCTTGGTGGGAAAGCTCTTGGGTTAACTGCTCGAGCGCAAGGCGAAACTCTACTGTAAAGGTAAAGTGCTGCCCGCTGATGCAATCTGCTAGGCGCTGATCGTAGCGGCTTAAATCTTCTGGATGAATGTGGGCCCGAAGTTGATCTAGGCCCCAAAATTTAATGGGCTGCTCGAGCTGTGTGCTGTGTTGAAACCAGCCCCTCGAGCTAAACTGATTGTTACCAACATGCCAGTCCCAGACAACAAGATTTGCTGCATTGATAGCTAGCTCGAGCTGTTCGCGGCTGTCGCGCAGTTGATCTTCAGCAGCAATGCGGTCGCTAATATCTTGCACAATACAAAACGTGCGTAAATAACGGCCTTGCTCGTTGTGAATGATGATGTTGGTGACATCTGCCCACAGCAAGTCACCATTACTGCGAATATAGCGTTTGACCAAGCGGTAGGAGCTAACGCCGCGTTGTCGTGAGCGGGTTAGTAGCGATTGCTCGAGGGCGTAATCTTCGGGGTAGCTAATACGTTTTAAAAAGTGCTGGACGTTGTTTGCATCGGCATCAGCTTGGCTATAGCCTAAAAAGTCTTCAAAAGCGTGATTGACAAGCACATGACGAATAAGCTTGTGGTGAACATGTGTACTGCTAGTGTGCGGGTTATCTGCGTCTGGTAAGAGGATGAGATAAGGCGTAGGGCTGTCTTCAAAAAAGCTGCGAAACAAGCGCTCACTTTGGGCAAGTTGCTGCTCAGCTTGCTTGCGGCTGGTGACATCGCGCACAAAGACCATGGCTTCGTCTGCACTTACAGGCATCATGCGCGACTCTTGATAATGGCGCTTGTTATCCATATAGAGGCTACCCTCAAAGGTTTGCATGTTCCCTGTGGTGAGCGCTAGGTCTAAGTGTTGCAAGGTTGGGTTAGCAAGCTCAGGCTCGAGTAACTGCGGTAGATACAAGCCTCGAACGTTTTGTTGATTCTGCTGAACGGCGTCGTGGTTTTTGAGCATGTCTACAAAATGAGCGGGTACATGATAGTCCAAATACATACCTTGGCGGTTAATGCGGTAAATCAAATCTGGCGAGGCTTCATAAAACGCCTGTAGGTTTGCTTGGCTAGTTTCCAAGCTCAGCTCGAGCTTGTGTTCGGTGCTTATGTCTTGAATAAATACAAGCCCGCAAGTTGCACTTATAAGCTTCATGTAAACGCGGCAATAAGGACCCGTTTGATGCCCGCGCAGCTTTAGCTCGAGCGTAAAACTTTGCGGTTCTAAGCTGCTAAACAAGCGCGTTTGCCATTTGTTGAGGATGTGTGCTGTCGCTGCTTCAAAGACATCTGTGCCGTCGTGACCAACAAGTTGGGTGATAAGCTCGTCAGATAAAACGCTGTTGTCGTAACTGCTCAGGTGACCTGCTAGGTAGTTCCCACGGTCGTCAACAAGCAGCAAGTCAACAGGTAAAGACGCGCAAATAGCCGCTAGCTCAGCTTGGCTGAGGGGGGCATTAACTAAAGGCTCAGCAAGTTTGGGTTCCTCACCAGCGTTGAGATCGGAGCTTTGCTTGCTGTCTAAGCGAGTGTCTGGGTGTGCTGCTGACCTAGCTTGATTGGGTGTATCAACTTCATCAACTGTATTGACGGTCAGTAAGACGTGTTGCTCAGTAGCGTGTGATGCAGCAGATGTTGTGCTTGCTGAGCTAGTAGCTAGCTCGAGTCGGGAAGCTGTGAGGTTGCAGGTGTGCGCGCCAATCTGCCAACGCAATCTGTGAGGCGCTTGCTCACGGTCCTGCCAAAATACAGCTAAGTCGTGGGCAATGGCAGCCTTGGCTCGAGGGAGTAAGTCGCCAATTGGGCGCGGGTGCGTAGGTGAAAATGTGACCTTAGGCTCGAGCTTGGCTAGGTACTGCTGAAAGGCGGCGTTAACCTGTAAGCAGCTACCTTGGCTGTCACAAATAGCCATTCCGACGGGGCTTGCGTTGAGTAGATGTTGGTGAGCTTGGTGTAACACGTTGGCCTGCATATTAGGTTGTAGCTGCGCGTGATCTGACGAATTATCTTCTGTGGACATGCTATCTCCGAAGCGGTGACAGATAAATGTGTTGAGCTAGTTGATAAAACTATCCAAGGGGATTGAGTTGATGCCATCTGTTTTTGTACAAGCCTTGTCTTAGCAAGGTCCTAAGCTGTGTAGGCTAGTGTAGTGTGTTATCAAAAGCAGCCAGTTTTGTCGTATGACCAAGCCCGGTAAACCCACATCATCAATGTCTAGAGGTTTTCTAGATGTTCTAGCTTTGGTCTCTGTTGCCACTTGTTCCACCTGAGCTAATTTGTTTACCAGTTACGCATTTGAGGATGACGCCACCTTAGAGATGTATCTTTGAGTAGCTCAGCAAAGCTTGTAAATGCGTTCATCACATAAACTAAAAGATTGACTGCGTAAGTCCTATCGTTATTAATGAGCCAGCAAGGGTGCTAATAAGAAAGCCTCAACACAATTTGTAATATCTGTAATGTAATGGAGCAGGATGAATTACGTTAGAGGTATTAGCTCCACAGTTCCCTTTAGTATAGATACTCACATTTAAAAAGCAACCCCTAAAAGCACGAATGTGCAGAGGTTGACAAAAATGTACATAGATTGACAAAGGTGTGAGGGTATAACGATTTGTGTGTGACGACTTCTTGATGACCTCTAACTGGGCTTGATGTAGTTTTGATGGTGTCGTTAGCGTGATTGACGGGGCTAGGCTTAAGCTGGTTTAAGCGCAACGCCTTAGATGGCAGCTTTTAAGCTAGCATAGGGCATGAGTTCGCAAAACACCTCTCCAGAAAACACCTCTCCAGAAAACAGCTCCCTAGAAGGTATCGCAACCCAGCTTATGATTGACACTAAGCGCTTGGTGGATGAGCTGGAGACCTTGGCTATGTTTTCCGCCGCAGCGCCGCCTGCTGTTACCCGGGTGCTCTTTAGTGATGAAGACATGGCCGCGCGCGCCTACCTCAAAACGCGCTGCGAAGACTTAGGCTTAAGCTTACGCGAAGATGCCTTAGGTAACCTGTTTGCCCGTTGGGAAGGGCGTCATCCTGAACTGCCTGCGGTTGCAACCGGGTCACATATAGATGCTATTCCGTTTTCAGGCCGCTACGACGGCACCGTGGGTGTGCTTGGCGCACTGGCAGCGTTTCGGGCACTGCAAGAGTTAGGCTATGAACCCAAACGCAGCCTCGAGCTTATTGTCTTTACTGCTGAAGAACCCACCCGGTTTGGCATTGGCTGTTTGGGCAGCCGGGCCTTGGGCGGCGTTTTGTCTGCTCAAGAAATTCAAGCCCTACGCGACGACACAGGGGCGTCACCAGACGAGGTGCGCAAGGCCAGAGGCATTGCTGGCAACTTAGCTGAACTTGCCTTGGGAAAAGGGTATTACCACAGTTTTCTCGAGCTTCATATTGAACAAGGGCCCTTGCTCGAGGCTGCCAAGCTCAACCTAGGTGTGGTGACGGCCATTGCTGCGCCAGCCAGCTTAACCGTCACAGTAACAGGTCAGGGCGGGCACGCGGGTGCGGTGCTCATGCCCCAGCGCTACGACGCGCTTACCGCTGCTGCTGACATGGCGCTTGCCGTTGAAAAAATTGCCAAAACAGCCGCTCAAACTACGCCAACGCACGACAGTGTGGCGACCGTTGGCATATTTGAGGTTCACCCGGCTGCGGTCAATAGCATTCCTAGTCAGGTGAAATTTACGATTGACTGCCGCGATACCGACCTAGCTCGCCGCGATGGCATGGTGGCAGACATACAAACGCAAATTGCCGATATTGCAGCGCAGCGTGGCGTAAAAGCTGAGCTAGAGGTCCTCAATGCAGACGCACCTACAAGCTGTCACCCAGACCTTATGAAAGCTTGTAGCAACGCAGCAGATAGGCTCGAGCTAAGTTGGCAGCAGATGGTAAGCCGCGCCTACCACGACACTTTATTTATGGCCCAAGTGTGTCCTGTAGGCATGTTGTTTATTCCCTGTGAGGGTGGCATTTCCCACCGCCCAGACGAATACAGCTCACCCCAAGACATCACTAACGGTGTACGCGCTCTCGCCCTTGCGTTATCTGAACTTGCAGGTTGAGTGTGATGGCCCCTGAGTATCTCTAACGGTTGACAAATAGCGCTTGTGAATAGCGGCTATAGGTTATGAAGGGCAGCGTTGTGAGGGTGCTTAGACAGGGAGATGGCGAGAGCGGGGAAGGGGAGAGGCCGTCAGATAGGGCGTATGTATTACGTTTATAGGACATTGGCATATGGATTTGCATTGTTATCGAGATTCTGCCTCAATAGATAACATTGAGCAGCTTCTCTGGGGGGTCAACACCAGCGTATTTTGGCAAATTTGCGAGCCGCAAGAAAGAGAGTAGGGGAGATCGCCTCAAGTAC
>JBCCOX010000290.1:0-6384 GCA_039025155.1 Deinococcota bacterium
ATCAGGCACAACCCGCACACCCCAAATATAGCCGTAGAGGCGTTTAGCTGGTACAAATGCAAACGGATACGGCCCTGCAAAGCGTTGACAAGCAGCTACACCCAGAATCTTTGAACTAGTTTTTGTACTGGCGCTAGCTGGAACGTCTTCATCATGTTTCTGTTGGATTTCTTCAAGCGATGGCGTCACAGATGGCACGCGGTTATCTGACTGTTCAGCAATAAACGCGGTGTAGTCAAGTTGCTCGCGGGCGTGAGCAATAAACTCGAGGGTTTGCGCTTGCCAGTCGTCTGCAAGGCTATCAGCTAGGTCAAAATCTGCCCACATGTCGTGGTAAAACTTGGCCACGGTGAGGTCGTCTTCGCGACTAGCAACCCGCAAGGTGACACCCTTAGGATGCACTACTTTAGGTAACCTGCGGGTCACGCTTTCGTTGGGCAAAAGCGTCTCCTGAAGGTCTTGGCTGCTGGTATCGGTATTGGCGTCACTCATATTGTAGGCCATAATTATGCGTTTAGTGCGTCTTACTGGCGTGTGTATACGCCATCAAAGGTGACGTTCATGCCGCCACAGCGTTTGTTGTCTTGGGCAATGAGATAATCTTGTAATAATGTCAGGTTAAGTTGACAGTCGTAAGCGCCAAACAGCACAAGTTGATTGTCAAAGGGTTCAGCTCGAGCCACAATTTCACCTATATGGACTGTATTGAGCCCGTGCCAATAGGCCTCACCTTCCACAATAAAACCTCGGTCTAAGGTACTTTTAGAAACAACCAGCGTGTTGTCGTAAGTTGACCAGCTACCTTGCCAAGCGTCTGGGCTGGGTGTCACCCGGGTGGGCTCGAGGCTCGCTGTCTCTAACCAGCCCGTTGTGCTTTGAGCTGTACTGGCCACATAGCGCACGCAGCTAAACTGACCGTAGGTTTTACCGTTTGCCACGACAATATCATCTTGAATGACATAGCTGGGGAGCTGGCAGGTGGGGTCGTCACTAGGGCAGCCTGCGCGGCCCGCTGTGGTTTCATCCCCGTAAAAGTGACTGCGCGGAGTAGTTATACGGGCAAGGCTAAACCCTGCTGCCTCACTGGGAAGTGCAAAGTGACCACTACGACACCACTCAGCCGGGTTTTGGGCAGCCGCCAAAGTCAGGCAAAAACTTATAAAAATAACTACGCTACAGGTGCGTTGCAGCACATGTGAACACACCTGAGTTCCAGCGCAAGTGCGTTGCTGCTTCACAAACTGATGACAAACCACGTTGGCCATAGTACACCAAATCGCAATATAATTAACGATAAAATTCACAAATACGCTTGCCGGACGTGTCTAAACAGGCCCAACTGTTGTCGGGGTTGAGGTGAATACGTATATCTTGGACAAACCATAGATAGTGCGTTTATATGAAGGATGTGGCTCGAGCCCTTACTTAGAACTCGAGCCAGCACAAATTTACAAACCTCTAAGTAAGTTAGTCAGCAGGCTCATCTTCAAACAATTCAGCAAACAGTGTGTAGTCGCCATCTTCAAAGCTGAAGCTGGTTACAACTACGACATAGATGGTATCTGCGTTAACTTCTGTCTCGAGGATGAGGACACCGTCATCGTTAGGGATGTCTGCAAACTCCACGATGCCGCCGTCAGCAATGACCAAGAGCACCCCTTCAAAGTCGCTAGCAAGCTCGAGGTAGAGGTTTTGATCTTGGTCAGACCGCACTAGGTAGTAATCTGCAAAACTTTCATCGTTAAAGACATCGTCATCTTCAGCTAGACTGCCGCTAACTTCCTCACCTGAGCGCAGGAGCTGGATGTCAGTAAGACTAGGGACATCTTCTGTGAGATCATCAAAGGAGACAAACACACCCCGGTTGCGCAGTACCTCGAGCGCGCTAATGCTTGCCCCATTTAAAAAGTTGCCATTAACATAAAGTTCGTCCCCATCAGCCAAGCTACTCTGTAACAGCGGTGTCAGGTCGCTGATAAAGTTGTATTCAAGGTCAAGCACGCTGAGGCTAGCAAGGCTTGCAAGTGGCGAGATGTCTTCAAGGAAGTTGCTGTACAGACTTAAAACCTCGAGATTATCCAGTCCAGCTAGCGGTTGTAAGTTGACGATGCTGTTGTCGCCCAAGCCCAAGGTGATGAGGTTGGTTAGGTCAGCCAAGGGGCGCAAGTCGTTAATGTCGCCATTGCTTTCTAAGTTGAGGGTTTCAAGTGACTTCAAGAACGGCAGCGGGCTTAAGTCGCTAAAATTGTTGCCCGAAAGGTCAAGGTTAATTAAGTTCACCGCAGCTTCTAAACCACTGATACTGTCAATCTCATAGTAACTCGCATCTAGGAACACTAAGCTCTCGAGGTCAACTTTGGTCAGTTCACTGACAGATTTACCCACTTCGTCGGCAATGGCCTCAGCTAGGTTGGGGTCAGCAAGTTGGGCGGGTTCGTTGGCAACTTCCTCTACGCTTAATCTGTAAGCGCCAAGGGTGTCTTCATCCGTGGCACTCACCACGATGGCATAACCAAGCCCGGACTGGCTGGCAAAGCGCACATTGCGGTCACCTTCGGTCACAAAGTCGCCTTCTTCGGTTAGCACAAATACGTAGCTATCAACATTCGTTGTGAGCTGCACGTTAATGCCGCGGCTCGTCTCACTTGCGGCAATGGTGTAGATGTCAACGGGTACGCTGTAGATTGTAGAATCGGTGGCCTCGAGGCTCCCCTCGAGCGCCTCTGGTAACGTGATAGGCGTGGCATCAGCAAGGAGGTCGCTCTCATCCAGCCCGTAGAAACAGTCTGCCCCAGCATCCAAAATAAGTTCAATATCAGCGCGGTCGTCCGAGCCGTCTTCTAGGTCGAGGTCGTTATCTTCGACAAAGATGGCATCACCAGCACCCAGTCCGCCTGCTTGTACGTTGCGCACCAGCGGCCCAAGGTCGCTAATTCGGTTTCCTGCAAGGTCAAGTTCGCTGAGGTTAAGGAGGGTTTCAATAGGACTTAAGTCGCTAATTTCGTTGTCGTAGAGCAGCAGTTCCTCGAGGTTCACCGCGTTTTCCAGACCACTTAAATCGCTAATGTCTGCTAGGGAAGCATCTAAAAAGCGCAACCTCCGCAAGTCGGCTTCAGTAAGGTCGCCCTCAAACTTGTCTAGCTCGTCACGAATGGCTTCTTCTAGCGCGCTATCTTCAATGGTGACGGTGGGGCTGTCAGTTGTGTCAGCTAGGGTGAGGACAAAGTCTTCACCCCGCAGGCTGTTGGCATCATTCACAACATAGCCAGTGCTGCCAGTGCTGGTTCGAGTTGCAAAGACAAAGTCATCTTGAACGGGGTCGTAAGCTTCAGCCACAAAGGTGTAGGGCGTGGTGCTGGTAGGTACTAAGATGCGGTACTGTCCGTTGCGGTTGGTGAGCGCAATGTTATACGCGAGAATATCATTGCTATCTAGCACAATGTAGACCAGTGCGTCTGGAATAGGGTTACCGCGTTCGTCAGTGACAGTTCCTTCGCGGAAAGCTAAGCCGAGGGGAACTTCGCCAAAGTCGGTTGTGTTAACAGGCAGACCTGCAAACTGAGCTAGGTTAAAGGTAGGGTGTAAGGGAAAGCGCACCTCACTGGTTTCATCAAACAACGCCGTATCGGTAAGCACTACCGACACGTCACCGCTGCGGGTGGCATCTGACCGAATGGTGCGACTAAAGCGCCCTTGGGCGTCTAGGCTGGTGGCGGCGATAAACTCGTCTTCTTCGGTGGTGGCGGCAGGCTCGAGCAACAACGCTACCGTGTTCGCATAAATGGACCCTTCAGCCACGCCATCGTTGCCACTTAAAATGCGCCCGCGCCAGTTGAGGTCGCCAGACACGGTCAAGCGTTCAGGCTCTTGCCCACAATCAATAAAACTGCCGTCTTGAAACCCTGCTGGTGCACTGCGTAAAGGCACCACGATGCTGTCATCCCGTAAACGAGTGGCGTCTTGACTTAGCTCACCTTGGTTGTTAAAGCCAAACTCACCTATGTTCAGCGCATCTTGCCAACCACCATCAGGAAGGTCAATGAGCACAGGTTGCACCTCACCGCTGCGGTCATATTGCAAGGGCGCAAGGCAAATCCAGATGTCGTCACGAAGCTCAGCAATCACCAGTGAAAGCACGCTGTCAGCCATGTTCATGGGCGCAGGCACGGCAAAACGCCCAAGCTCATCAATGGGACTATCTGCCACCACTTGACCTGCAGCAGTTACTGCCACTACAGATTTACCTGCAAAATCCACCAGCCCTCTTGTGCCCCGCGTGTCACCATTATCTTGCTGCAACATGCGCCCCAACATAGCCGCGTTTTTACCGCGTATGGGCGCTTGCCCGCTGGCACTTTGCACGTTCACGTTAAAGCCTTGACCTTGCCGTTTGAGAGATGACCCGGTAAGAATCACAATAACGTTGCGGCTTTGCTCGTCCACAAAGCCAACGAGTTCGGGCGCGTCTTCTGTGGGAGCGTCGCTGACGGTAACTGTAGCAGTACGGCTCGAGCTACCCACACTCAGCCTAGCTGTAAACGTGCCCGTTGTGCTGTAGGTATGGGTTTGACTCGTTGCACTCGCGCAGTCAGTTAAGCTGATGACGGCAGTGCCATCACCCGTTGTCAGGTCACAACTGACCGTCTCTGTAGTACCGGCAGGCACACTAAGTGACCAGTTAAAGGTGACATCTAACGGTGCAGTACCACTGTTAGGACTAGCGCTAAAACTGCTTACGCTCGGATCACCACCATTACCACCATTGCCCGGTGAGTCACCCCCACCACATGCAGTTAGTAGGACAAGTAGCCCAAAAAGGCAAATCAAGTAAGGCCAAATCTGTCGTCGTTTCATAGTAGCTCCCAAATATGCTAAATGTTTGTAATAAATAGACGGGGCGATTGTGAGATGGCGTGAGGTAGTGAACCGAACAAATGAGACAGCTTTGTACGAGGTTATTTTGAAGACCAAATATACGTTTTGAACAAGGCTTAGATAAAGTGACCTTAAGGTGTTTGTTAAAAAGCCCCAAAATGGCATCAAACTAACACCCAGATGGTACAGCAACACCTGACCTGCACAACATATAGCTGTGTTTGTCAGGTAGTCTAGCAAACCTTAGATGAAGGCGTATGAAGGCGTGTCTCCAAAGTTTATCGTTGCCGTTTGAGCTAGGCAGTGCAACTGCTCGAGGTTAGGTCTCATCACCTAGCTTTCGTTAGTCAGCTTCCCTAACTATTGGCAGATAATGCCCTGTACAAGCTCTCAGAGACATTAGATTACTTGGGTGTAAAACTTGCACAGATGTAGGTAGGTGACGCACAACAGACACCGATACCGTATTTTTGGTGATGGGGCACGACATCTACTTTTTCAGATTAGAACGGCGTTGTTGCATAAATTGGATTCCGTAAGTGTTTTCGCGATTTTTCTTTCGTATCATCCGCAAGCGTTTTTTGCTCTGAGATGGGAATCGCTTTTTTAGGCATAGTTTAGTCCTTAATCAGCAACTCACTTTCGATTTTCGTATTCATGCAACAAAGCCGATTAGAACTACAAAACTAGTGTAACCTCACCGATTAGTAATCAACGAGGTTTTTTGTGTTTTATGATTTAACTTGAGCAGAATAATTGAGGCTAAATTTCCCCTTAGGTGAACATGACTGGCCTTCTCTTGTCCGTCTTGCCAATACCCGGATTAAATGTATTGGTTGGGTCAAGCTTGGCGTAGAACTCTTTGAGGACTTGCTCGGCTTCGTACATATGGCCCACGTTGTGCTCAGCCGGGTACTTCGCACCTTTGGACTCGAGCATCGCCAGAAGTTTTGTCTTCATAGCAGCAACATCAGTACCTTTTTTGAAGATATAGGTATTGTGAAACACGTGGCACATATAGTGACCGTAATAGAGCGCAATATCCAGGTCTTTGCTAATGTCTTCAGGTAATTCCTCAATCCAGTCGGGGTCATTGCTCAAGCGGGCAATGTCGAGCGCGAGCATCTCCTCGGTGCTACCTTGGTGCATGTTTTGATAGCGCAGTCCTGCACCGGCTGCACTAAAACGGTGCAGTAGAGCAGCTTCTTGTTCTTCTTCGGTGCATTCAAAATAGCCCACATCGTTAGTTTTGCTCCACTCATCTGCCAAGTACTGCCGCGCTTCGTCGATACCTTCGTCGGTCATGCTCAGGATGAGGTAATGTTGATACTTAGCTTGGTACTCCCGCAACCGTTTGGGCAAGTGCGGTGGGAAAAACTGACTGGCATAGTAGAGGATCATGTCAGGGATGTACTTGGGTAAAAACGGGATTTTGTTGAGTAGGTACTCGACCTTAGCCTTAAATGCGTAGAGCTTGGGCAGTCGTTCAGTGCCAAGGTACTTAATAGA
>JBCCOX010000291.1:0-6382 GCA_039025155.1 Deinococcota bacterium
GCGCTGCCGTTGCGCTTTATTCCAGTGGGTACTGTGATTCACAACGTGGAACTCACGCCCGGTAAAGGTGCGCAGCTTGCCCACAGTGCAGGTACAAGCATTCAAATTCAAGGGCGTGATGGTGACTATGTCACCTTGCGTTTGCCCTCAGGTGAATTGCGCCGCGTTCATGCGGAATGCTACGCCACAGTAGGTGTTGTGGGCAACGCTGAGCACAAAAATATTGTGATTGGTAAAGCTGGCCGCAAGCGTTGGATGGGCCGTAAACCTCATCAACGTGGTCGGGCTATGAACCCAGTTGATCACCCACACGGCGGGGGTGAAGGCCGCTCGAGCAGCGGACGCCCACCCGTAAGCCCGTGGGGGCAGCAAACCAAAGGCTACAAAACGCGCTCAACACGTAAAGTTAGCTCGAGGTTCATCGTTCGTCGTCGTCGTGCTCGGAAAGGACGCTAGGAGGTTAAGATGCCACGCAGTATGAAAAAAGGTCCTTTTGTTGCCGAAGACCTCTTAGATAAGATTGACGCCGCCAACGAAAGTGGGAGCCGCAAAGTTATCAGAACGTGGAGTCGCCGTAGCACTATTGTTCCTGAAATGGTCGGGCATACCATCGGGGTACATAATGGTCGCCAACACGTTCCCGTGTTTATTCAAGAAAATATGGTTGGGCACAAACTAGGCGAATTTGCGCCAACACGTACCTTCCGCGGACACGGAGGTAATAAACGATGAGTGATGTCGTCAGTAATGTAGAGGTTGCTAAACGCCAAGCTAAAGCACACCTTCACATGATTCGTATTACCCCTCAAAAAACGCGCTTAGTTGCTGATCTGGTACGCGGCTGTGATGTAGAAAAAGCTGAAGACATTCTACGGTTTACGCCGCGCCGTGCTGCTCAGCCTATCTTGAAGTTGTTACAAAGTGCCAAAGCCAATGCGGTCAACAACCACGACATGTTTGAAGATAGCTTGTTTGTCTCTAAAATTATGGTGGACGAAGGGCCCACCCTAAAGCGCTATTTGCCAAGGGCGCGCGGGCGGGCTGATCTGTTGCGCAAGCGTACAAGCCACATCACGATTGTCTTAGAGGAGCGCGATGAATAAGCAATATTTAGGAGTATATGGTGGGTAATAAAATTAACCCATTAGGGTTTCGTTTAGGCGTAAACAAAGCACCTTCTTCACGTTGGTATGCCAGTTCTAAAACCTATGCCAAGTTGCTCGAGGAAGACGCCATGATCCGCCGCATTATCGAAAAAGAAGTGGGTCACAGTGGGATCGCTACCATTGAAATTGAGCGTGCTGCGCACAACATTAATGTGACTATTCACACGGCTAAGCCGGGCGTTGTCATTGGCCGCGGTGGCGAATCAATCAAAGCCTTGCGTACCAACCTAGACGGACGTGTTAGCGGCACAATTGCAGTAAACGTGCAAGAGGTTGCTAACCCCAACATCAACGCACACCTTATCTCTCAGCGTGTGGCTGAGCAGCTCATGCGCCGTTTTGCGTTTAAGCGGGCTATGAAACAGGCTGTCCAACGCACCATGGAATCGGGTGCTAAGGGCGTTAAAGTACGTTGCTCAGGGCGTTTGGGTGGTTCTGAACAAGCTCGCCCCGAACACTATATGGACGGGCGCGTACCTTTGCAAACGCTGCGCGCAGACATCGACTATGGGTTTTATGAAGCGCGCACGTCATACGGCATTATCGGCGTTAAAACGTGGGTATTTAATGGCGAAGTCATTGGCGATAAACAGCGCCGTGCTGCTGTGATGCCAAAACCTCGTCAAGACGAAGACAAAGGCCGCCGCCGCCGCCGCCCGCAGGGCCGCCGCCGTCCAAGTGGTGACCGCAACGACCGTGGTGGTCGTGGTCGTGGCGACCGCAGGTCTTAACGCCAGCCTTAAGTGAGGAATTAAATGTTACTGCCAAAGCGTGTAAAATACCGCAAACAATTTCGCGGGCGCATGAAAGGTGCAACCAAAGGTGGCGATTACGTTGCGTTTGGTGACTACGGTCTAATTGCCCTAGAGCCTGCTTGGATTAGAGCCAACCACATTGAAGCTTGCCGCATTACCATGAGCCGTTATTTCCGCCGTGGGGGGAAAATTTACATTCGTATTTTCCCAGATAAGCCAGTTTCTAAAAAGCCTGCTGAAGTGCGCATGGGTAAAGGTAAAGGTGCAACTGAGTACTACGTGGCAGTTGTTAAACCTGGCCGGGTTATGTTTGAAGTTGCCAACGTGACTGAAGCGCAAGCCAAAGAAGCCTTCCGCTTAGCTGGGCACAAACTCCCCATTAAAACCAAAATGGTTAAACGTGAGGTTTACGATGAAGCCCAATGAGATTCGTGATTTGACTTTAGATGAAATTGAAGATGAAGTAACCAAGCACCGTGAAGAATTGCTTGACCTGCGCTTTCAAACATCTATGGGGCAAGCTAGTAACCCCCGGCGCATTCGCGCGATCAAACGTAATATTGCGCGTTTGCTTACTATTGCTGGCGAAAAAACTGCGCTTGAACAACAAGCCCTCGAGCAACACACATCTGATCCATCTGACCAAAGGACGGCGCAAAGCATATGAAAAAGACCTTACAAGGCGTCGTGACCAGTGACAAAGCTGACAAAACCGTAACTGTAAGTGTAGAACGTCGTATGAAACACCCCCTCTACGGCAAGGTTGTGGCTGTCACCAAAAAGTATCTTGCTCACGACGAAAAAAATGAATACAACATGGGCGATAGAGTTGAAATTATCGCGCGTAGGCCCATCAGTAAGCGCAAGCGTTTTGCTGTTACGCGCTTAATTGAGAAAGCTCGAGGCTAATATGATTCAGCAAGAGAGTTACCTCGAGGTTGCTGACAACTCCGGTGCGCGGCGCATTCAGTGCATTCGCGTCTTAGGTACAGGTCAGCGTGAAGTTGGCGGCGTCGGTGACATTATTGTCGCAGCTGTTAAAGATGCTATTCCTCGAGCTGCGGTGAAAAAAGGTGAGGTTGTCAAAGCCGTTATTGTCCGCAGCAAAAAAGAAATCCACCGCAATGATGGCAGCAGTATCCGCTTTGATAGCAATGCCGCAGTAATCATTAACAACGCAAGTGAACCGCGCGGTACGCGGGTGTTTGGACCGGTTGCGCGCGAACTGCGCGAGCGCAATTTTATGCGCATCGTGTCATTAGCCCCGGAGGTGTTGTAATGCCAACACGCCGTCTTAAACAACCTGAACCAGTGCGCATCCGCTTTAAAAAAGGTGACCGGGTAAGGGTCATCAGTGGCCGTGACCGTGGCCGCGAAGGCGAAATTATTGAAGTTTTCCGCGATCAAGGGCGCGTGGTTGTACGCGATGTCAACGTTGTGACCAAAGCTGAACGCCCCACCCAAGATAACCCTCAAGGCGGGTTTGCCAAACTGGAAGGCACGATTCACGCCAGCAACGTGCAACTGCTTGATCCTGAAACGGGCCAGTTGAGCCGTATTGGGATGGCCTATGAAAACGGTAAAAAAGTGCGCATCAGTATTAAAAGTGGTGCCAAACTTGACCAACAGGAGGAAGAATGAGCATGGAGATTGGGCTGCGCACGCGCTACCGTAGTGACATTGTGCCTGCGCTCAAAGAACGCCATAACTACAGCAATGTCATGGCGATTCCAAAGCCCGAAAAAATTGTCCTCAATATGGGACTGGGTGAAGCACGTGAAGATTCCAAAGTTATTGAACGGGCAACCCGCGAACTTACCCTCATTGCGTTGCAACGCCCAGTTGTCACCAAAGCTAAAAAGTCAGTATCTAACTTTAAACTGCGTGCAGGAATGCCTATTGGGCTCAAAGTGACCTTGCGAGGCGACCGCATGTGGGTGTTTTTAGAAAAGCTGATTCACCTAGCACTGCCTCGAGTGCGCGACTTTCGCGGTGTAAGTGCAAACAGTTTTGACGGCCGAGGTAATTACAGCTTGGGTGTCCGCGAGCAAATGGTTTTTCCCGAAATTAGTTATGACCAAGTTGACCAACAACGTGGTCTTGATATTACAATTGTCACCAGTGCTAGCAGCGATGAAGAAGCCCGCAGCTTGTTAGAGCTTTTGGGGATGCCGTTTAGAAAGTAAGACAGCAAGTTAAGCTGATACGGCTAGAATCATCACATCGTCTTAACATCACCCTCTGTGATACTCGGTTGTGATACTGGGGTGTGACATAGGGTTGTGATACAGGATTAGCGTGTATGTGACGTCGGCTAATCAGATGATACCTGCTTATAGCCAAATGACACCTGTTTATAGAAAGTAACAAAGACAAAACGTTTCTAGAGATGGTGGTGCTGCGCCTGCAGATAATGTGCTGGGACAACACTACAAACGGTCAAAGTGAGTGCTTTGATACCTGTCTCACCCTTAACACCCGCTGCGACGCTCACAGGCGTGACGCTTAAATCGTGACGCTTAAAATTGTGACGCGCGCAAGGTGATGCTCTAAAGGAGTTTGCATGTACGCAGATCCAATAGCAGATATGCTCACGCGCATTCGTAATGCTACAGCAATTGCTGTACCCCACGTGGACATACCTGCCAGTAAGCTTAAGCGCGCCCTTGCCCAGCTACTGGTGCAAGAAGGTTACTTAAAGTCAGTTGAAACCATTGAGGTTGATACCAAACCCGTGTTGCGGGTAGGGCTCAAGTACGGCCCTAAGCGCAGCTCATTGATTCGCCACATAGCCCGCGTTTCTAAACCGGGTCGTCGTGCTTACAGCAAAGGTAAAACTGTCCCTGTTGTGCGTGGCGGCATGGGCGTTGCAATCATCTCAACTTCACAAGGGTTGATGGTAGACCGTGACGCACGCCGCAAAAACATTGGCGGCGAAGTACTTTGTGAGGTGTGGTGATGTCGAGAATTGGCCGTGCTCCTATCAGTTTGCCTAAAAGTGTTGAGGTTAGAACGCTCAGTACCGACGGACCAACCCAAACCCTCGAGGTGAAAGGCAGTAAAGGTAGCTTAGTTGTAACCATCAGCTCACGTATAGAGGTGAACATTGAAGATGGTAGCCTCAGCTTTAGCCGCCCTAGCGACCACCGCAATGACCGCGCGCAGCATGGGCTAGCGCGTAGCTTAGTCAATAATGCTGTTTTAGGTGTATCTGAAGGCTATACCCGTAACCTTGAAATTAACGGTGTAGGCTACCGCTGTGCGATGAAAGGTAAGACGCTCGAGTTGCAACTTGGCTACTCACACCCCATTACCTTTGATCCCCCTGAAGGTATTACCATTAATACGCCTGAACCTACCAAAATTACAGTCACAGGTATTGATAAACAACTAGTTGGACAAGTTTGCGCCAACTTGCGTAAAATTCGCCCACCTGATTCTTACCACGGCAAAGGTGTGCGCTATGCTGGCGAGCAAATTAAACTCAAGCCGGGTAAAGCCGCGTCTCGTTAGGTGAGGTTGTAAGATGCTACACATCAAAACAAACAAAGATCGTCGCAAGTTCCGTACTCGCAGACGTCTCAAGCGCCCAGTTGATAAGGGCCGCTTACGCTTGTCGGTCTACCGAAGTAGCCGCTATATCTACGCACAAATTATCGACACGAACAACGCTGTGACCGTTGCTGAAGCTAACAGCAAAGCGCTCAAACCAAGCGGCACAAAAACAGAGCAAGCTGCCGCTGTGGGGAAATCTTTAGCTGAACGTGCGCTGGCAAAAGGTGTCAAACGAGTCATTTTTGACCGCGCAGGCTATAAATACCACGGCCGTGTTAAAGCACTGGCTGATGGTGCAAGGGAAGGAGGCTTAGAGTTCTAATGGCAGACAACAGTGATTTCGAAGATAACGTAATTTTTATTCGCCGTACAGCTAAGACGTATCAAGGGGGTCGCCGCTTTCGTTTTGGTGCAATGGTTGCCATTGGAGACCGTAATGGCCGGGTTGGTTTGGGGCTTGGTAAAGCTAAAGAAGTACCTCTTGCAGTCCAAAAAGGGCAGTACTTTGCACGTCGCAACTTAATTGAGGTCCCTATCGAAGAACCGGGTACAGTTCCCCACGAGGTTATCGGTACTCACGGCACCAGCCGGGTCATGCTCAAACCAGCAGGAGCAGGTACAGGTGTGATTGCAGGTAAAGTGCCACGGGCCATTATTGAGCTGGCGGGATACCGCAACTTGCTCACTAAAGAGTTTGGCTCCCGTAATCCGACCAATGTTGCGTATGCTGTGATCGAAGGCCTCAAGCAACTCAAAACCTTTGAAGAAACCCAGCGCGATAAGGAACTGGCGCAATGAAGTTAACCCTCAAACGCAGTTTAATTGGGGTGCGTAAAAAGCACCGCGATACAGTCAAAGCGCTAGGCTTGCGCAAAACAGGTGATCAACGGGAAGTTCACGAAACAC
>JBCCOX010000292.1:0-6358 GCA_039025155.1 Deinococcota bacterium
AACATGCCGCAGGATTTTATGCTGAAAAATTTAGTAAGCTCGGATATATTACGTTAGCCTTTGATACCAGGGGAATTGGTGAAAGTGAAGGTGTTGAAGCTGATGCAAACCCGTATCATCATGCAAATGATGTTGCGAGTTCTGTTAGTTTTCTCAGCTCACTCAAGCAAGTTGATCCTGACAAGTTACTCAATGTTGGGGTATGTGCGGGTGTTGTAAGCGCAACCTATGAAACATTTCAAGATTCAAGAATCAAAGCTCTAGGCATTGTTGTACCTTCCGTAAATGGAAGTGAGCTAACGAGAGGAGATATCTTTATCGTTAGATGGATCATCTATGTGATTGGTGGGATTTTGAGATTACTTAATTTCTTTGGCATAAACGTTAAAAGCACCGCGATTCCTGATGAGGATAAGCTTGAAAACGCTTCTCAAGGGATGAAAGAAGTTGCAACCTATTATCCTAAAGGCAAAGTTGGTTATCATCCTCGGTGGAAAAATGCAATAAGTGCTACATCATTGCCAGGCATTGTAAAGTTGCACATATTTAACTATGCTAATAAGTTCGACTATATCCCTGTTTATATGGTGACGGGTGAAGAGGCTTACAGCTTTGAGCCTGCCATGCGTTTCTATAATTCACTCAAGGGGCCCAAAGATAGCTTGGTCTTAAAAGAAGCCAATCATGTTCAGTTTTACTGGAAGGATGAATATGCTGACCAAGCTGTTGAAGGAATGGACGCATTTTTCAAAAGCTACCTATAAGTGTCATGATTCTACTCAAATCGTTATTCGATCTAATCAGCGAATTAGTAAAGGATTTATTAATTTGTAAGAAAGATAAGGCATCATGGATAATCGCAAATACCCTGTTGAGATGGGGTGGCAGGTGCTTTTCAAAGATTTGAACATTTCACCACAAGATGTTTTGCACCGTGCCAGCTTGCCCCTCGATTTGCTCTCGCGTACATCCCCGATGATTACAGGGGAAGAATACTTTAGACTATGGGACGGGCTTGCTACTGTTTTGCGTGATAACCCCACGTTCCCTTTAGACTTTGCCACGAGCATCACACCAGAAACCTTCAGTCCGCCCGTCTTTGCCTGTTTCTGTAGCCCGAACCTTAATGTTGCTGCGACGCGCATCGCCCATTACAAGCCCTTAGTTGGTCCCATTCGCTTGACCGTTGAGACAAGCGACAAAGAAAGCACCATTAAAATCGGTGCAGTGCCAGACTATGCTGATTTGCCAGCGAGCTTGATTGCGATGGAATTGGTTTGGTGGGTGCATATGCCACGTCAAGCAACGCGTGAACAGCTTGTGCCACTAAACGTCCACACCACTGTGGACATCTCTGAAAAAGCGGTGTACGAAGATTACTTTGGCGTGCGCCTCAGCAAATCCGACTTCAACGGCGTGACCTATTCAGCACAAGATGTACAACGGCCTTTCCTCACTGCAAATGACGCAATGTGGTCGATCTTCAAGCCAGAACTCAACCAACGAATGCAGGACTTAACAAAGAATGCAACCTACACTGAAAAAGTTCGAGCTTGTTTAATGGAAATTATGGCAAGCGGGCAGTATAAAGTTGGCGACGTTGCCTCGAGACTAGCCGTTAGTCCACGAACCCTGCAGCGCCATCTACAGAATGAAGGTTCTAGCTTTCAACACGTGCTGGACAGCCTGCGCGAAGAATTAGCGCGACATTATTTGGCAACATCAGAATACAGTAGCGGGCAGATCGCTTTCTTACTAGGTTATGAAGACCCAAATTCCTTCTTCCGTGCTTTTCGTGTTTGGACAGGGCAAACACCAGAGTTCGTTCGGACAAATCTTTGATATTTGTCTTTACGCCCCTGAGTAGCGTTAGACACGATACCAATCATTACTTTCAAGTACCTAGATAAGCATCAGCATAACAACCTCACAGGCAGAGTAATTCCGAGATAAGTTACTTCACGATGACGGGTTTTATTACTCTGTTGTTGATAGCCTCAACTTTCAAGCTTAAATGCCTGTTTGAGATCTTCAATAGCAGCATCACCAATAGGCAAAAGATCACCTAGCCTACTGCTATCAATTAATGCTTGGGCACTATACTCAGCAACCTCGAGACGGTCAAAAGCATTAAGCAAGCTCGAGCCCACCACCAAAACACCGTCGTTCTCAATGAGGGCAACAGGGCGTTTGAGTGAAATGTGTTTTGCAACAGCATTGTAGTCGGTATAGCACGTTCTAAACGGAATTTTGAGCACATCGCGCAGCAAAATATAGCTTTCTGGGATGGTATGTGAGTCAAAGTCTTGTGCAACTACGGCGTAGGCAGTTACAGCAGGTGATTGCGCACTGATAATGCAGTGGACATCTTTGTGAGTGTCATAAATAGTTTGATGAAGCCGCGTCGCCCTGCTTGGCTGCTTACCTTCTTCAGCACAACCTTGGTCAATAAGAACACAATCTTTGACACCTATAGCAGCACGATCTTGGGCAGTTGGTGTTATTAAAAACCGCCTGTCATCCAAACGCACCGAGGCAACACCTTCAGTACTCATCATCAAGTAGCGCTTAACCGCACGGTGAACTGTTGTCACTAATTGCTGACGCAGGTCTCGCTCGAGGCTAGTGGCAACACCGGGCGTAAACGTTGCGAGCTGGGTTGCCCGTTCGTGAAACAGGGCAAGATCATTTTTCTGTAAACACTGAGGCTGTCCTAACGTGGTGGCAGCAAGCTGAATACGCGCGCAGAAGTCAAGCGTCTCGAGGCGCTGAAAAGCATCTACGAGCGTTTCGCCAAGTGCTGCCATACCGTGATTTTCTAGAATAATAATGCCATGCCCTTCAGCAAAGGTATCTGCAATGACCGTACCCAATGCTTCACTGCCGGGTAATGCATAAGGCGCATAGCCAACTGAACCGCAGACGTTATGCGCTTGCGGGATAAGGCGCGTTTCGGGACACTTTCCTACAATGCTAAAACTCACCAAGGCGGGCGGATGCGCGTGGACAACAGCCCCTGCATCTGGCCGCCGTTCATAAATAGCTCGGTGAAACGGCAGTTCAGACGAGGGTTGATGGGGTCCTATTACCTCACCTGAAGGCCTCACTTGGATGATGTCATCAGCGCGCAAGGTTCCTTTATCTACACCCGCTGGGGTTATCCAAATATCCCCACTTGCGTCTTTGATAGACAAATTACCACCACTTAGAGTCGTCATGCCGTTATGGTAAATACGGTTCATGACGTTAACTAACTGATCACGGGGATGCATAAGTTGAGTATCCATAAACATCCTTAGTCTATGTCAAAAAACAGCCTCAAGAACTAGGGCTATTTGACGTGGTAGCTTGACGTGGCAGTATTTAGACCTCTGGCGATTCGTCATCAATAAGATTTTGTAGCTTAGGAAAATCTTGCTCGAGATACTTCGGCAACTCATCTTGACAACATGCTTCTAGAACAGCCTCAACCTGAGACGTGCCAAGTACATCTTCTAAGACACTCACAAATTCGCTAGCCTCGTTCAAAGTATTCCGGTCAGGTGATGGGTTTTCGTGAATATAGGCAACAAGCTCGAGCGCCTGCTCATAATGCTTGGTGGCAATCCATAAATGCACATATCCCACCAGTGGAAAAAACAAACTGCGCAACGCACCTGTAGCCTGTCCGTGATCATAACTTTGCTGCAGCAAGGTTTGTGCCCGCACAAAGTCACCTTCTTTGACTGCAACGTCGGCCAGTCGTTTAGAGGTTGCGCTCAGACCAATCTGCGTTTGGGTAGTAACTGACAGGTCAAAACTAGTCTGGTAGTGCTCCTTGGCGCGTGGGTAATCAGCTTGAAAATAAGCTACATCACCTAGTCCAAACTGAATGCCTACCCGGCTGTTTAAGGCGTTGTGCTCGAGTGCAAGCGCGTCAGCAGCTTCAAAAAAAGCGCGTGCCTCTGCACACCTACCTTGTGCTAAAATCATATGTCCACTAAGGTTATTCACCCTTAGAACATTGACAATATCACCTAAAACTTGATACTTTACAAGGGCTTTTTGGTAATAGTCTAAAGCAGTTTGGAATTCGGCTTTAGCATGCGCCACAAAACCTATACCCTTAAGGGAATTAGCATATAAATGCTGATTGTCAAGATGTTTAGCAATCCGTAAACAAGCTTCAAAAGAAGCTGTAGCAGCTTCATAATGACCCATGTCTCTAAGTAGATAACCATCGTAATAGTAACTGTCACCAAGGGCTTCACTGGGTCCCAAAGGTTCTAAAAACGCAAGGCTGCGTATTAAATACTCATGTCCTTCGTCAAAACGGCCCAGATTATGTAACAACCAACCATGCCGTCCCTGCAGTTCACCTAAAAAGGCATCTCGGGCTTGACTAGCTGGCAAAGGTGTAAGGGTAGTCTCAGCAGCCTCAAACAGGCGAGTGGCTTCGGTGTACTGACCACGAAATTCCAGAAGTTCTTTAAACAGTTTGACATAACTACTCAGCAGCCTGTAATCACGTTGTTCAATCAACCAAAACCACGCTTCTCTAAAATTGTTGAGGTCTTGTTCTAAGACGACAAAGTCGGTTACATCTTCTTGAGCAGCTTCAGCACGTCGTTTAGCAACTTGAGACGACTCATAAAAGTGTGCATAGTGAGCTGCTTGACGGGCTTTGGCTTCGTGTGCACGCGCCGGATGCGCTGCCAGCTTGCGCGCGGCAAACTGCCGAAGCAGTTCGTGAATGCTGTAACGCCCATTGCTCAGTCGCAAAAACGCTCTATCAATAAGTCCTTGTAGCAAAAATGGCGAAGCTTCAGCCACATAGCTTGCCGCAGGTGTGTCAAAGCCACCTCTAAATACCGACAAGCGCTGGACCACACTCTGTTCATAGTCCGAAAGTTGCTGCCAAAAATACGTCACGGCGGCCTCGAGGCTTTGTTCAGCGCTATTATCAGACACTTGGCTACCGGGTGTTTGAGAATTATCCAAACTTGTTAGATTAGCAAGCACTTTAGCTTTAATGGCCTCTAGTGGAAAACTCGCTAGCCAAGATGCTACCAGTTCCAGTGCCAACGGCATCCCCTGAAGCGCTTGAATAATATCTAGCAAACAGGTGTAATCTTGAGGCGTTAAAGTGGTGCGGGAAAACGATTTAGCTTTGCTAATAAAAAGCTGAACGGCACTGTAAGACCCAAAATAGCTGTCACTGACTGTGTCAGGATAGTCAAGCCCAGCCAGTTGAACCACCTGCTCTTGGTCAAACCCCAAACGTTCCCTCGAGGTCACAATGACACTCAACCGAGGGCACTCACGAAGCAACCAATTTAAAAAGCGCGTATCCGGTAAGAGGTGTTCGTAATTGTCGAGCAGCAATAAAATATGCCCTTGGGAAAGCCGTTCACGCAGTTGCACTTCAACACTTGCTTGTTGCGTTTCACTGATGGTGAGGTTAAGTGCATTAGCAATGGTGAGCGGTAAAAACTCCGTTGAGCGAATAGCGACGAGGGGTATATAGTGCACCTCACTGTAGTGAGGACGGGTCAACTCTCTAGCAACTTGTAAAGCCAAGCGGCTTTTACCGATGCCACCAATGCCTACAACTGTCACCGGCTGCTGATCAAGAGCAGCTTTAATCTGGGCAATCTCGTCACTGCGGCCCACAAAGTAGTCATGACTTAGCGGCAAGCTCGAGCTGTAGAGCTGTTTTAAGTAAGCTGCAAGGTCAAACGAGGTATAGTCAGTGAAGACCCAACCGTCAGCTTCAGCTTGTAAAATTGCTTCAGCCTCAAGCACATACAGGGCGTCTATGAGGTATTTTGGCAGGCCGCGAGTGTGCTTCATAAACCAGGTGCTCATTGCGTCTGGCACGGCTTTGTGCAATAAACTTTGCAAGAGCATTTGGCTACCTTGTAATGACAGAGGCGTCAGGCTGAGGTCAATGTTGAGCGGATGCTCGAGCCGCAAGCCGCGGCCACCTTCTAGGGTTGAGTAAATCACCCCCACCACGGGAATGTCGCGCACTAGTGTTGTGTAGGCATCTATGTTGTCTAGGCTTTGCACTCTGAGCACCTGTGACAGGAGCGTGATGGCATCTGTATCGAGGTTGTCAAGGCGGTCAATGACAACAACGACACCTTGTTTAGGCGGCGTATTAGCACGTTGACCTGCTAGCTGACGTGTTGTGTTTTCGCTGATGGTGAGCGCGGCTTGCAAAGCCTGTTGCCGCATCGCACCACCTGTGATGACAGGCTGGTTGGGGGCTAGCTGCAAACTTTCATCTAGTGCTGCAAACGCCCGGTACTTAAACGCAGCCGTGGTTGTAATGTGAAGCACGTTAAAGTGTTGTAGATTGGCTAAAGTTACCAGC
>JBCCOX010000293.1:0-6344 GCA_039025155.1 Deinococcota bacterium
GGCACAAGTACGAGCCGCCTTTGACCACATGCTGCCGATGGAATGACAGGTGTTGCACGGGTATTTCAGATGTATCCCACAAATCTTGGCACCACTCCCAGACATTGCCAGACATGTTGTAGAGGCCGTAGCCATTGGCGTCGTAGCTGGTGACAGGTGCAGTACCAACGTAACCGTCTTTACAGGTGTTTTTAGAGGGAAACGTACCCTGCCAAATGTTGCATTTGTGCTGTTTGTTGGGGACAAGTCGGTCGCCCCATGGGTAGCGCTTTTGCTCGAGGCCGCCTCGAGCTGCGTATTCCCACTCCACTTCGGTGAGGAGGCGCACACCTGCCCACTCACAGAACGCATTGGCATCGTTCCAAGAGATATGAACTGCTGGATGATCTAAGCGGTCATGAATCGTTGAGGTTGGTCCTTCTGGATGATCCCAGGTTGCACCATAAACTTGCCGCCACCACTCGAGCCCTTGCAAGGCTTGTGTCGGCGGGTGACCTGTTGGCAAAAACATATAAAACACATAGGACCAGCCAAAACGCTCCGCCTCCGTCACATAATCTGTAGCGGTTATAAACTGTTGAAAGTCCGCATTAGTCACCGAAAACGGCGAAATCCAAAACGAGTCAACCTCAACTTGCCGTACTGGGCCTTCATGGTCATCTGGGAAACTAGGGTCGGTGGAGCCCATTAAAAAATCTCCACCAGAAATATGAACAAGCTCAGGCGTAAACGTGACCTCCTGAGCTTGTTGTGTGGATGTGGCATTACGCGCTGATGTTACATCTTCAGCATGGTGAGGTTTTGGTTCACTGCCTACCCGAGCAGGCTGGCAACAACTCTTCGGCGTGCTCATACTACTACTTTACGCCTCTCGTTCTCGAACGTAGGTATGAGCATAAACGGTCAACCTAACAGCCATCGTATGGATGCGTATGAATGCCTTCAGGCAGACGGTCTTCCTTCACTAGGTTTGTTTTCGAGGCGGGATAACCAGTAATGGACATCGAAGTTGTCATCACCTGTTAAAAAGCGCCACTGTTTTGTGCGGTTGACAATCTCTAATCGGCCGCTGGCATTTTCAAACCACGGTTCAAATTTGCTGAGGATGTACTGTACATCGTGCTCATCTTTGTGACCTGCGTAGAGTTCGCGGCTACCACCAGCATCCTCGAGCCCATCGGTATTCCAAAGCTTCACCTGAGGCTCTTGCGGGTTTAAGCGCACCTTAAACATGTAACGCTTTTGATTGGTTTTATTTTGCCGCCCACAGTGCCAAATCCCGTGGTGCAACACTAGAATTGTACCTGCTTTACAGACCATAGAGACTTGCCCCAACATGTTTTGATAACGGGCAATGTCCATTTCATTCACGCGGCGGTAATGACTGCCGGGGAGTAGCAACGTGCCGCCCATCTCCAAAGGGATGTGATGCGGAAAGTACATGAGTTGAATGTCAAAGTCGAGCCGGGTGTCGATGATGGAATCTGCATGCATGCCCTGGGCACTGCCTTGGTTGGGTTCGCGCACGTGCACGGCGTCATGATCAAAGAGGGGGTCGGCACCCACTAGACTGTGGATGATGCCCTGAATTTCAGGCATGTCAAGGAGCTTGCGAATGCTCGAGTCCTGATAACACTGCGAAAGGGGCGTCCCAGCTGGCGCACCCTGAATGCTACCCGCATCAATTTCTGCCATCACCGCTTGGTTGATATCGTCTGGCACCAGTTCATCGAAGCGCAGAAAGCCTCGAGCTACAAAGGTTGCCATCTGTTCGTTGTTGAGCAAGTAAGCTTTGTCCATCAGACTACCTCCAACCTCTCAAAGATAAATTCATTTTTCATAAACGATGTACTGTATTCTTCACCTGGATACGGCGGGGTAAGTTGCGGAAACTGAATGACCCGCCAACCGTCGCGTAGGGCGTCCAAACCTGTACTGTAAGGTGCTGCACTTACACCACCCGCGTCATCACTTACTGCGTCGCCGGTGGTAAAGGTGTCTTTGCCAGTGCCGTCATACATGCTCCACCCTTTGACGCCGCTGTCGAGGGCGGAGGTGGCGAGGTACAACACCAAAACTTGTTGTCGTTGTTTTGTCGTCATGCGATCTCCAAAAGAAGGGCGTTATTGCCTACGTCTTAGACGTGTTGAAGTTGCTAAAGAGTGTTTATGATGCACACGATGCGTTGACGTGGTTGTGCAATGTCATGGTTGTGCGATGTCAACGTTATGTGATGTCAAGGTGGTTGCACATGTGCGTTGTGTTGATGCTTACAATTCGTAAGTTGCCACACCTCCTTTTCTAGGTTCCTCAACCCAAAAACTTAATAGCAACGCGCCAGAAATAGCACTTAAAAGCGCGCAGATGAATAAGACTTGAAACCCAAATGTGGTTACAAGCCACCCACCCAGCACGGGGGCGAAGGCAAATAGAGGTGCGAGTAGTGTGTTACTTAAGCCAATAAACGTAGGTCTATCTTCATCTCTACAGAATTCCAAAATGATGTTGAGCGCAGAAACTTGTTCGGCAGCTAGATACGCACCTAAACACACAAACGTGATGATGAGCCAGGTGGGCGACTGCGCTAAGTAGGTAGACAAGGCGCTCGAGGCGAGTACAAACGCAGCTATGACGAGCACGGTTTTGTGACCGCGCTTATCACCAATCACACCCCAGATGAGGTTGCTAATCGCTTGGCTCGCAATAAGTACAGCGGTTAGTAACGCGGTAAGGCTCGCAACGTCAGCACCACTTTGGGTAAAATTTTCAGTGCCGTAAATCATGTAAGACCCTGCGGACATTGTGCCCAACAGCATGATGCTACGACTTATAATGAAACGACGATAGTTGTGGTGTTGCTGCAAAACACTAGGGAGCTTTTGGATGTAACGGCGCAATGGTGTTGATGGTTTGAGTTGCTCGCTTGGGGGCTCACGGTTAAGCGCGAGGCCTACAAACGAAATCACGCTAAATATGAACGACCACGCAAATAGCAGCGCGAAGTTATTGGGAAAGACGTGCGTCGCTAAAACGCGCCCCACAACATACGCACCCAAAATACCCATGACCGCACCCAAGCCGTGCCCAATCCCCGACCAAATACCACGTTTGTTGGCAGGAATAACTTTGGCGATCATGTCATACCAAGGTGGCGTGGCTAAGCCCGTCATCGTAGACGTTACGCCAAGCAACACAAAAAAACAGATGAGCGTTAGCCCAGGGAATGCTGTACCCAAAAAGAATAAAACTAAAGCAATGAGCCCATAAGGTAAGCGTTCACCCCAGCCGCCAAGGTGCATGGTGATGGGTTTTTTATACCGCAACCGCTCAGTAAAATTGGCACTTAAAAGCTGGGGTAAGTAAAACCCTAGGGTATAGATAGCAGGAATAAGTCCAACAGCCAGCTTTGAGTCGGTGAGTTCACTGACCAGCACAGGCATGACCGTTTCCCGTGAAACCAAGTTGAGGCTTAACGATATAAACGCAATGTCCCAAAGATTAACCGAGAAGTTCCAGCGTAAGTTTTTCTGAATAAATTCTGTGGTAGTGGTCATAACTTGTTGAAGTATGTCATTGTCTGTTAGATGTTAGCTGGGAAAGAGGCTTTTGTGGTTACATCAATCTTAAAGATGATTACTGTAACGATATTTAAATTATCGTAAATATTTTTCTTGTGCGTCATATCTCATTTACCTGTACAGACCCGTCCAAAAACCCTATGACTAGCTGTTGGTTCATATATGCAAAGCAACTTACGTCTTTTTCTAGAGTTGTCCAGTCGCCTTGTTGATAGCTGTATAGGGTTTCATCAAGTAAAACAATGCGGTGCTCATCAGCTATATGCACTTGATTAATGGCACCTTCAGGTAGCTCGAGCTTCTCCCAACCAGCATCATCTGACGTATCTATCCGTGAGGAACTTGAACCTAGTGTATTTGTATCTAGACGGTAAAGCCCTTGTGTCTCTGTCCCCACATAAATATTTCCCCGATGATGGGCAAGGCTCAACACGGCATCACCAACGGGCATCTCAATAGCCTCCCAGGCTTTAGCTGCGTTGTAACTAATGTAAAGCCCGGTTTCTGTACCTGCTACGACGGTATTGTCATCTGTCACTGCTAAGGATAGTACGCGCAGGTCAAACAAGCCTATATTCCACGCTAACCACGTCTTGCCATTATCGTCTGAGCGAAAAACGCCATCCGCTAAGCTCGAGGCTAACAAGACATCATTATGATTATCCACATGGGAAGTAACGACAGCCAACGCCGATAACGTCGGAGTAGGTCTCCGTAACGAGATAACCTGCCACTGCTCACCATCTTGTGAAGAAAACAAACCGCCCACAGACCCCGCCAACAAACCTTGTGAATGGCTCAACAAACATGTGACAGGGGTAGGTTCAGCTTGCAACGAGTCGAGGGCGTTGTGCCACGTTTTGCCTTCATCTGTAGAGGCGTTCAAGCCGGAGGCTCGAGCCGCATAGACAGCTCCTTGAAAAGTTGCCAGCTCATAGACAAATGAAGATGTGCTGAGTGTATTTGTGTTGGATGTGGATGTGTCCATTGTAGGTGTATCCATTAGGGTTTTGTGACCTGTTCAGGCGTTTTCTTGTGGACAACCGCCTCAATGGTGAGGGCTAGGGCAACGCTACTCACGGCATAGCGCAAGGCGGCTTTTTGCACGCTGGCGACATCTAAAATACCCTGCTCAGCCAAGTTACTGTAGGTTTGCTGGCGAATGTCGTAACCAACCTCATCACCTGCTGTTTTCAGTGTGCCGATGATTTCGGACGGCTCGAGCCCAGCATTGTGCAACATCGTTCGCAACGGTGCTTCCAGCGCAGTCATGAGCATATGGCAGCTAGCGCGTTCTTCGAGGGTGCTAGCCACCTCATAATGTTCCTGCAGGACGTTACAGCAGGTCAAATAGGCACGCCCACCCCCCGGGAGAACGCCTTGCTCGAGCGCGCCGCGCAAGGTGAGGTCAGTGTGTTTCGCATGGTCTTGGTTGGCCTCCACCTCGCGCTCACTTGCTCCACCTACCCACAGGGTGATGGTGCCACCTAGTAGACGACCCAAACGCGCCCGCAGGGTTTTGCGCAACTCGACATCTTGTGCGTTGTACAACGCTGTTTTGAGAGAATTAACATGATTTTTAAGCGCATGTGGGTCACCATTTCCACCAATAATTCCTGCGTGTTGCTGGTCAGCCCACACTAAGCGGGCACGTCCAAAATCGTCAGGGCGAACATGGGGAAGGGAAGATGCACCTAAGCTCACCACCGGATAACCACCAACAAGCGCTGTGAGATCGGTATGGTTGGCACTGTCTTGTGCTTGTGTAAAGCCGTCGAGTTTGACGGGGATAACCTCGATTTGCTCGAGCAATTGCGGCGCTGTTAAAAAGGTGATGGCGCGCTCAGAGATTGTTTTAGCCACTAAAACGAGCTTCGTAAATCCGAGCTGCAAGGCTTGCTTCAAAATGGGCGGTAGCTCGCGCGGGTCATCGATCTGAAAGTCTGTGACTAAGACACCAACATCTTCCAGCTCAATGCGGGCAGGTGTTTTGCCTTCTAGAAAACGTTTGGACAGCACGCCACCCGACCAGTAATTGCCTTCGACAAATGACCACTCGTGCTGTGTACCACCTTTGCGTAGCTCGAGCTTGCCAAATTCACCTAGGTCGTGGACTAGCTCAGCGAGCACGTCTGCCAAAGCTGCATCTGGACATACTGCCCTGGCAATACCCTGTAGTTGGGGAAGTGTAGATACAGGTTGGGTTCGCTGGTCTAACTGATTGAGGAGGTAGTTGAGGTAGTGCTCGAGGGACCGCCCTAACTTCCTAGCATCAACGCCAGCGGCAAGATAGCGTAAGCCTGCATCGTAAAGCGTTGCAAACAGAACGGCAGCAGTCGCAGTGCCATCGCCTACGTCTTCATAGAGTTGCCACATCATGTGGCGTAGGTACATCGCCCCAACGTCTTCGCGCCGGTCGGGCAAATTGGTCATGCGCCGTGCAATAACAGCACCTTTGTCTAATAGCTCAATATCGTTTAATTTTTGATGGACAACTGTTCGCGGTAATGGCCCTAAGGTAGGACGAATTAACTGGGCGAGCTTATGCACACCCAGTTGAAGATGTTTGTTAACGTCAGGCTGAAAACGAACACCTGCACGAGTTTTAGACATAACTAGCCACAGAACTTAGACATGATGATTGACCAAGTTGATAGAACCCCTGTTTGATAAGAATCCTTACTTAGAGCCTGTGAGTGTAATACCCTCAATAAACAACCGCTGGGAGAAGAAAAAGAGGATTACAACAGGTAACAAGATGAGTAC
>JBCCOX010000294.1:0-6330 GCA_039025155.1 Deinococcota bacterium
AAACGAGTTTTTTCATAAACCCAAATCCTCCTAGAATTGTTTCGGCGAGATTGCCTAAATAGGTCTACCATACTTTCCGGTGAACGCAAAGTGGCTTGCTCTTAAAAGTCTTCATAGAATCGTTTAAATCGGTAAGTGAGGTGGTGTTTTGACACTGTTTAGCTAATATGGATGCTATCCACCTACTGCTTTGTCACAATCCTCACCACAATCAGACAGCATTTTATGAAGATAGCTTTTGATGATTTCATTGATGCTTCATCAGCAAGTTAAGGCATTTGACGACACAGATTTGATAGCTGTCGTTTGACTGATGATGTTAAACACTATGCATCGAGTTGTCTGTTTTGATCAACGACATGCGCGATGACCAGAATCAGAGAGTCTCTAGAAGCGTAAGTATCTATGTTGAGTGGATAAGCTGGACTAACATGTAAGCAAAGAGGCTCGAGTAACTAGCAACTCTCACCTCTTTGCATAAAAATCTACAGCTTACAGATCGAAGTACATCTCGTATTCAATAGGTGATGGGCGCAAGTTGGCTTCAGCAACTTCTTCGCGCTTAATTTCAATGAAGCTTTCCAGCAAGTCTTCGGTGAACACGCCACCCTCGAGCAAGAAATCGTGATCTTTCTCTAAAGCGTCCAAAGCCTCACCTAAGCTGCTAGGCAGGGTTTTAATGCGGCGTGCTTCGCGGGCAGACAGCGCGTAAAGGTTTTTGTCGGTGGCTTTAGGTTCACCCATTTCTTTTTTGATGCCGTCTAAACCTGCCATGAGCATGGCCGAAAACGCTAAGTAAGGGTTGGCAGTTGGATCAGGCGCGCGGTACTCAACCCGTTTGGCTTTGGGTGAATCTGAGTACATGGGCACGCGGCAGACGGCGCTGCGGTTACGCGCAGATAAGATCAGGTTCACAGGTGCTTCGTAACCGGGCACTAAGCGGCGGTAAGAGTTCACCGTGGGGTTAGTAAGTGCTGCCAGCGCTGGCCCGTGTGAGAGCAGCCCTGACACGTAGCTGAGCGCTAGATCACTTAAGCCTGCATAACCTTTACCTGCAAAAAGTGGCTTGCTACCTTTCCAGATGGACTGGTGGGTGTGCATGCCTGAACCGTTATCGCCAAAGATAGGCTTGGGCATAAAGGTAACCGTTTTACCTGCCATAGCACCGGTGTTGCGAATCACGTATTTATATTTGATGATCTTGTCAGCAACGTTGGTGAGCGTGTCGAATTTCATATCAATTTCGCCTTGACCGGCGGTAGCTACCTCGTGGTGTTGTACTTCGATAGGAATACCCACGTTCTCGAGGTTGATGACCATCTCGCTGCGCAAGTCTTGATACTTGTCACTTGGTGGGCAGGGGAAGTAACCACCCTTGGTGCGCACCCAGTAACCGTCGCCGTAAGCGTCGCCGTCGCTGTGGGCGTCAATGGCATCAATACGGTAACCAAAGGCGTAGGGGTCACTGCTAAATTGCACCGAATCAAAAATGAAAAACTCAGCTTCGGGGCCCATATAAACTGTGTCGCCGATGCCGCTATCTTTCAGATAAGACTCTGCGCGCTTGGCAACACCGCGTGGGTCTTTGCCGTAGAGTTCACCCGTGATTGGGTCTTTGATGTCGCAGATGAGCACTAAGGTTGGGTGCTCAAAAAAGGGATCAACAAAGGCACTTTCCGGGTCGGGTAGAAGCAACATGTCAGACGCTTCAATCGCTTGAAAGCCTTCAATCGAAGAACCATCAAAGCCGAGGCCTTCTTTGAACATATCTGCTTCAAAAGCACTGATGGGCATGCTGAAGTGCTGCCAGCGCCCCGGTACATCGGTAAAGCGCACATCCACAAACTGGATGCCCTCATCGGTAATCATCTTCATTACGTCTTTTGCAGTTTTTGCCACAATAAATCACCTTTCTAGCTTGGGTTTATGTCAATCCGCTCTAATATATATGCATTTTTTGTGTATTGTCAATAGCCTTTGTGCATGACCGTACAGTTAAAGTTGCACAGCAAACACAAAAACCTCTGTTTTAGCTGATCTCGCCTCCTCAAAACCTGCAATCCGTTACAAAATTTTTAGCACGTGATGTCGAGGGATGACAGTTCGCAAAACTAAGATGAATAAAATTAAATTTCTATATTCTCCCTGCCAGAGTGCTGATACCATCTTTTAGCACCGCTTATACATGTAAAGAACCCTGCCTCGAGTCACATTTTTGGTACAATTACAAACGTTTAAACCACAACTAGGTGTCTCCTATCTGTATCTGGCAGATACAGATGGCGGGTGCGGTTAAGGAGAACAGCCCTGAGCGGCAGGTATCATCTGTCAAAGATGATACTTCTGGCTAAAGGCTTTTTGTGATTCATTCACGTTCCATGTCGCAAAGTCACTGTCGCAAAGTCACTGTCGCAACGTCACTATGGAAACACTTAATCTACCTAGCTCTAGAGCAACCTGCTGGCGATAGGGATAACTATGAAAACAGATACAGGGGAAACACATACAGGCCACCCCACTAAACACCCTGTAGCGCAACCTGTAGGCGTTCGTAACGCAGCCGACGCAGCTCAGTACCTAGCTGAGGCCGAGGTGCAGTTTTTGCGCTTACAATTTAGCGATATTTTGGGTGTTAGTAAAAGCATGGACGTGCCCGCTGGGCAGTTTGACAAAGCCCTAGCCGGCGACATGATGTTTGACGGGTCATCTATTGACGGCTTTACCCGCATTGATGAATCTGACATGCTGTTGCGCCCAGATTTTAAGACGCTTCTGCTGCTTCCCAACGGTGGTGAACACAACAAACACCGCGTTGCCCGCATTATTTGTGATATTTGTCAGTTAGACGGTAACCTCTTTCAAGGTAGCCCGCGTTGGGCCTTGCAAACCCAACATGACGCCATGGTGCAAGCTGGGTTTGATGACATGATGGTGGGCGTTGAGCTCGAGTTCTTTTTGTTTGATGCCAGCCGCTTACCCAACCCACAAAGTACAGATGGCGCGGGTTATTTTGATCTAGCCCCCAGCGCTCAACGCGAAAACGTCCGCTATGACATCGTTTCGGCACTAACTGAGTTAGGTATTGAGGTTGAAAGTAGCCACCACGAAGGCGCACCCGGCCAGCACGAAATTGGCTTTCGTCCGCTGGGTATGGTGCAAGCTGCCGACACCCTTACCACCACCAAGCTCGTGATTAGACAAATTGCTGCAACTTACGGCCTACACGCTACGTTTATGCCTAAACCTTTACGGGCAGTCAACGGCTCAGGGATGCACACGCATGTGTCGCTTAAACGAGGCGGCAAAAATGCGTTTTTTGATACGAGGCGTAAGTACAAGCTATCTGAAACGGCACACTTTTTTATTGGTGGTGTGTTGCAACACGCGCAGGCGCTACTGGCCTTGTGTAGTCCCACAGTGAACTCCTACAAGCGCCTTGCACCCGGCTACGAAGCGCCCACCAGCATCGCATGGTCGGTTTCTAACCGCAGCGCTATGGTGCGTGTGCCCATGAAGCGCGGGGTGAGCACCCGGGCTGAGTTACGTATGCCAGACCCGTCTTGTAACCCTTACTTGGCGTTTACGGTCATTGCGGCAGCGGGGCTGGATGGACTTGAGCGGCAGCTCGAGCCACCCCCACCCATCGAACGCAACATCTTTGAAATGACTGTGCGCGAACGGCGCACTCACAAAATTAAAGAACTCCCCGCAACCTTACGTGAGGCTTTGAACGAGTTGCGCAAAGACAAACTGGTTCAGGACGCCCTTGGAAGTCATATTTACAAACACTTTCACAACGCCAAGACGCTCGAGTTTGATGACTACCGTCAGGCGGTGCATGCGTGGGAGTTGGAGCGTTATTTGTTGCGGTATTGAGCCGTTCCAACATCATAAATTTTATGGCATTGATACCGTTTCGGGTTAATTCCTAGGGGAATTAACCCGCATGGAATGCGTAGAAAAAGATACGGGTTCCGGTGGGAACGGAATAAACGCGCCAGAGTTTATGTAGTGTTCAGCCGGAATCCGTATGAGACCTTCTCAAATCATTGAGTTGTAGCATCAAGAGTTACAGCATCAAGATGCCTTAAACAAATAACACCTGACCGATGCTGAGGTACAGGGTTAGATGCAGCATCACAAATCTGCACACGTTTTTGTGATGCCACATCGAAGCTTGCAACACGTTAATGTTAACGAACGCCTTGTAGACGCAACAGCAACTCGAGCAACGTCGAAGTTAATCGCTCACTCGTACCCGCGTCTGGATCGAGTGGCGTACCTTCTACATCTAAACCAGTTTGCTCAGCAGGGGGTTCAGCCACTTCGCCAATGCCAATAAAGGGGTCTGGTTCGGGAATTGTAGGGCCGAGGAGGTCTTCTAATAAACTCAAGCCCTGCTGCAGTGCGTCTGGATTGCTTATATCCGGTAAGGTGGGCGCGTCCGGCGCGCGGTCAGCTTCTAAGTCGGGAAAGTCTGTTTCAGGTAAGCCAGACTCTTGCGGCACATCGGCGGGGTCTGTTTCAGAGGGCGCTGAAAACACATACGCCTCCCGCAATTGGGCAATGTCGGCATCATCTACTTGACCGTCCCCGTTGAGGTCAGCCGCCAAACTCACACCCGTGCTGTCAAACTGAGCTGCAAACTCAGCGAGGTCGTAAAAGTTTACGCTGCCGTCGCGGTTGAGGTCTTCGGCTGGGAAAAGCCCTAACGCTGCAATTGCCGCGCGGTCAGCTTCGGTCAGGGTAGAGCTTGCTCCTGCAGCAACAAACGGATTCATAACGCCATCATGATCTGCCGTTGCCCGCAGCCCCAGCAAAATACCCGTTTCATGCAACAGTGCCCTATCCCGCTGCGCAGGTTTGTCTGGGTGAATGAGCGCAATCACGTTGCGGCCGCGGCTGTCGTTTCTGGCCACACTCAGTGACACCGTATCTGGTCCAAACAAGTTAGCGTCCCCATAGCGGATGATATTACTGGCATCCTCATTTTCGTTGAGGCTAAACTCAGCACCTTCCACGTCTTGCCACTGAGCAAACGCCGCTGCAACAGCCTCAGTTAAGCCCGCCGGGCCGTCCTCTTCAATAACACGGTAGGTGACAGCAACTAACAAGCTCACAATGACAAGTAAACCAAGCCACGCAAGCCCTCGACGCACTCCTTTAACACCTTGATGATTCATCTCAGCGGCCTCTTAGTGCATCTTCAAAAGCGTTTAAGATGCTCTCTGTGTCACTACCGGGTCCGTCCAGCAAAATGCTAAGTCCAGCAGATGCTTCTGTAACATCATCCTCTGGAAGGGCATCAGCGCCATCCTCAGGTGTAGCGTCGTCTGTGGATACATCCTCGTCAGGTGCAGTGTCATCAGGTGCAGCATCATCTGGGTCATCCGACGTAGCGTCATCTTCTGCAGTATCACCACTTGCAGTACCATCGTTAGCATCGTCTACTGAGGCGTCTGGTTGGTCTTCGGTGAGGGTGTCTTCGTCTTGGGGAACATCATCTTGTAAGTCATCTTGTGAGCCGTCTTGCGTACCGTCTGAGTCGTTCTCAGGTGCGTCTTCAGCGAGGGTCAGCACGCGCCCACGGCTGTCGGTGAAACCACGCGCACCCAAACGCCAGACAGCTTGTGAAAAGCCCACTATAGGCGAATAATAGTTGGCGTCGTAAGCGAGGACAAGTACCTCTTCACCGACGCGAAACTGGGGCATGTCGGTGACAACAAGCGACGTGCCGCCCGCTTGCCCACCATAAAACGCCAGCGTGACGGTGTTGTCGTCATCATCAAAGGTTGTAGCTGTGAGGCTGCGGGTTGGCAGGTCGCCGCGCAAGTCGCGGGTAACCGCAAAGGTCACCAGTGTCCACGGGTCGTCAGCGCGTTCTTCGCTGTCGGTGTCAACCACCTCGGCAAAAAAGGCGAGTTCTGCCCTATCTAGCATGGTTTCTAAATCAAGTTCTAAGACACTAGTTGCGTGGCTGAAACTGATTAAACTCATCAACACGATGAGCAGCATGCCAATCGTTTGGGGTGATGTTGTCAAGTTCATCAGCCTAAGCCTAATGAGAGAGATGTTTTGGAATGATGAGGCTGAGGACGTTGACAGATGAGGACGGCTCGAGCCTCTCCCCTTCAGTGACACACGTGAGTTTAGCTTAAACACTTGCATCAGTTCCCCTCACCCTCTTGCTCGTCCCTTAGCCCATCATTCTGATCATCTTCATCTTGCCCGTCTTCGTCTTCATCACGGTCGGTGGGCTGTATGCCAGCTTGAATGCGACTAAACGCATGACCACTGTCTGCAGCGCGAAACTCGGTGCGGGCCGTGACT
>JBCCOX010000295.1:0-6308 GCA_039025155.1 Deinococcota bacterium
CTCATGCGTCATCTCATCGTTCTTTTAGTTGTTTTAGCAAGCACTAGCCTCGCCCAAGTTTGTCCAGCACCAACAGGCGACCCTCTCAACGTAGGGGTATTACCCGTGCTCAACGCCCTACCTACGTATATTGCGGCTCAAGAAGGTTTATATGAGCAATACGGTGTCAACGTGAACTTAGTAGAAGTTGACAGCGCCAGAGACCGCACCATCGCCATGCAAGCGGGCCAGCTAGATGTTGGTAACAGTGACGTTGTTGCCCATATCTTGCAAGTAGCCAGCGGGCAAGACGTGAAAATTGTCCGTCATGACAGTTTTACGGCAGACTTCCGCTTTTTCTCCATTGTGGCGGGTGCAGCTAGTGGCATCACCACGATAGACGAACTTATTAGTGCGCTCGAGGACGACAGCGCTCAAATTGCCATCTCCCAAAGTACCCTCATTGAGTACCTCGCTACCGCCATGTTGCGGCAAGCGGGTTATGAACCAGAGGCAGATGATTACACGGAGGTTGCAGCCATTCCACTGCGGCTCGAGCTGCTTGCTCAAGGTCAAGTCGCAGCAGCGCTTTTACCTGAACCGCTCACAACATTAGCAACGGGTTTACAAGGCGGTACGGCACTGCTAGATGACAGTGCGCTCGAGTTTGTTCCGGTTGCCCTCACCGTAAATCAAAACGTCATTGATGAACGCCCCGGTGATGTCTGTGCCTACTTGCGTGCTTACGACGACGCTGTGCAACTCATTAACGCTGACCCAGAAGCTTACCGTCAAAACAACGTGCGCGTGCCTGACCCCGTTCGTGCTACTTACACCATTCCGCAATTTGCTGACGTTCGCGTACCCAGTGACGCAAACATTACCGAGGTGACAGACTGGATGCTCGAGGTTGACATGATTGACAGCGCGCCAAGTTACGACGAGCTTATTGATGGTCAATTTGTGACCGATGGTGAGTAACTGTGGTGAGTAACTCAGGTTGATGTTTGGGCTCGAGGCGTGGTGATAATTTCTCTTTGCGCCTCGAGCTTTTTATCCGAGCATCAAATGTCATACTTGATGGCAACTGAGATAGCCTCAACGTCATGATGATTATCTTTGAAACCATCAACATAGACTCTAAAAAGTTAGCCCCGACACATTGATGACCACTGCTACCCTCAATTCCCCTCATCCAACACCTGCCTCAACAACACTTGAGTCCCACCAAGATGGGCCAATTCTGCAATTTTGTGATGTTGACTTTGCGTATGCTGGCACGCCTATACTCCAAGGGTTCAACTGGCAGCTCGAGGCTGGGCAAACGTGGATGGTGCTTGGCCCGTCTGGCATTGGTAAAACAACCTTGCTCTATCTCATTGCTGGGCTTAGGCAGGTGCAAGCAGGTCAGGTGATGGTAGGTGGAACGACCGTCACCAAACCGCCTAGCAACGTGGGGTTGATGCTGCAAGATTACGGCTTGTTACCTTGGTACAAAGTTGAGGCGAATGTAGCACTAGGCTTGCGGTTACGGGGAGTAGCTAGGCGTGAACGAGTGCAGAGCGCGAGGCAGTGGCTCGAGGCCCTAGGCATAGCCCACCTTGCGCACCGTTACCCTTTGCAACTTTCTGGCGGCCAGCGGCAGCGCGTTGCCCTTGCGCGGTTGCTGGTGCTCAACCCCAGCATCATGCTGTTGGATGAGCCTTTGTCTGCGCTCGACGAACTCACCCGCGAACGTTTACAACAACAACTTTTTAACCTCACCCGCCGTGCTGATGATACTCAAGATGACGCCCAGCAGCGCACAACCGTGATGGTCACACACAACATCGAAGAAGCTGTGCTACTTGGGACACACGTTTTGGTGATTCCAGAAGCCACGCCCATTAACAAGGTAACGGTACTGACCAGCCCGTTTGCTGAGCAAACAAGTTTACCAAGACGAGACGAACCTGCCTTTTTAGCCTTCAGTAGCAAACTGCGTCAACTTGTGGGGCTAACCTAGATGGCACTTGCAACATCACCCAATACACCTCCGTCATCGTCAACTTGGTCGCGTGGGCTTACCTTGAGTTTGCAGCTTGTGGGCTTAGTGATTGTGTGGCATGTTGTTGCAGTTCGCTTAGGGCGGCCCTTTTTACCCCCACCGAGCGACGTTTTTATCACCTTTTTACGTGAACTCATTGGCGACACAAGTTGGCAAGCCCTGTCTGAAGCAACATCACCAGCAGCTTTTTGGAATGCTCTTGTAAGCACACCACCCAGCGGGCGTTTACTGTCCGACACGTGGGCAAGCTTGCAGCGCATTGCCATCAGCACCTTTTGGGGGACGGTTATTGCCGCACCTTTAGCCATCGCTGCTGCCGCTAACAAGACGCTGGATAAGCTCATTTCACCGCTCATCACCTTGCTGTACCCTGCGCCCAAAATTGTCTACTTGCCCATCGTCATCTTCTTTTTGGGGTTAGGTAACCCGTCAATTATCTTTTTGATTAGTTTGATTATCTTTTTTCAAGTTTATGTGATTATTCGTGATAGTGCCGCGCAAGTTCCAACTCAAACGCTTGATTCAATGGACGCCCTCGGGGCCAGCCGCTGGCAGACGCTACTTCACGTGTATTTGCCTGTGAGTTTACCTGCGGTGATGACAGCGCTCAAAATTAGCATCGGCACGGCCATCGCGGTACTGTTTATTGCTGAGTCACTGGGAAATACCAACGGGCTTGGCTATTACATCAACTCACTGCAGCTCAACCGTTTTGCCTATACCAAGGTGTATGCGGGGATTGTGGCGATTAGTTTGTTGGGGTCGGTGTTATTTGGGGTACTGACGTGGCTCGAGCACCTCAGCAAACGCTGGCAACGCCCTAGCTAAAGATATTGATAACCCTCACTTGCACGCAAGTTCAGCACCGCACCAGCCTCCCCCACAAACTGCCGCATGATGACCTCACACTGCGTGGTAACCACCTCACCTAAACAAATCGCCGCCAAGGTTGGCCCTGCACCTGACAAATAGACAGCTAGCGCGCCCACATCTAATAACTTCTGACGGCACGCTGCCATGTTAGGGATGAGTTTTTCGCGGTAAGATTCGTGTAACACGTCTTGTGATGCTACCCGTAGAAGTTCGGGGTTATTTTGCGATACTGCCAAACTCCACAACGCGGTTCGGCTGCTGGTAAACACCACATCACTTCGGTCATAGTTATCTGGTAAGACAGACCTTGATTCACTGGTGAGAAGTTCAAAATCCGGCACTGCAAAGACAAGTTGCCAAGCCTCTGGCAGCGGCAAGTGTTCACACAAATAAGTGATAGCTTCTGCGTTATTTGCGTGGTAGCCGGCTGACAGCGTAAAGCCGCCAAACACCGCTGGGGCAACGTTGTCCGGATGTCCTTCTAAGCGCGCTGCCAACTGAAACACCCCAGTACGCCCTAACGGTTCACCTAGGTATTTATCAGCAAGGGCTGCACCCGCTACCAGTGCCGCAGACGATGAACCTAGCCCACGCGCCAGTGGAATGGCATTGTGAACCTCAAAGGTAACTTTAGGTGCTTGTTCACCAAGGCTCTCATACACTTTGCGAAAGCCTTCGTGGATGAGGTTGTCAGGAGTATCTGGCAATGCTCGAGTTTCTCGCTCAGATGATCTTGTCTTAGCATCCTGATAATAAAAATGATCTTCTTCGCTCAGGGTCATGGTCACCTCGCAGTAGAGGGACACAGCTAACCCCAGTACGTCAAAACCGGGACCGAGGTTGGCACTGGTAGCGGGCACGCGGACAGCAAGCATCAAGCAGGCAGATTACCACAAAGCCCTACACAACAGCGAAGGTGTTATTTAGGCACTTTGGGGGTGAGTTGCTCTATCACCTTCGGCAAACTCTCAATCACATCACCGGGAAGCATCCCCACACTTTTCAGGTAGCCCGCCCGCTTGCCCGCCCGCCCATGCACGTACACCCCAGCACAGACACAGTCAAACAAACTTACATCGCCCGGCTGCTGCGCCCACGCTGCCAGTAATGCCCCCAGCACGCCCGCCAGCACATCGCCAGACCCGCCCGTGGCCATCCCCGCGTGACCTTCTGCGCTAATTGCCAGTTGATGTTCTTTTTGACCATCTGTTGTTTGGAGGATGTTCGCAATCACCGTCGTAGCGCCTTTAAGGACAATCAGCGCGCCCGTTTGGGTTGCCAAGCTAGCTGCCGTTGCCAGAGGGTCAGCAACTACAGCAGATGTGCTTGTTCCCAACAATCGCGCTGCCTCACCAAGGTGCGGTGTGAGGACGGTGACTTGCCCGTGCTGATGACGTTCCACCACTGCTGCCAGCCAATCTTTCCCGCCCGTTAACGCGCCTGCGTCCAGTACCAGCGGTCCCGACGCAGCGCGAATAAGTTCAGGCAGGTGTGCTTCTGCTAGCGCGTCCAAGCCGGGGCCAATCACGGTGACGCCCGCCCGTTTATCAGCTAAATCCTGCAAGGTTGCGAGAGGCTCCGTTTGCCAATCAAGCGGTTCCAACACCACCTCTGGCCACAAGCCTGCGTGCTGTGTCTCGGCAGCTAACGTCACCAAACCCGCGCCAGTTCGTAGCGCTGCGTGACACGCGAGCGCTGCTGCCCCCAAATAGCGCGCTGAACCCGCCACCACCAACACCGTGCCAACGGTGTACTTATGGGCGTCTGGCGCGCGTGGCTGCAGACTTTGCATAACGAGGTCATCATCTAACAGGGCGATGTCGGCACGGTGGGTATCCAAAATATCTGCAGGCAAGCCGATGTCGGCAATGACCTGCTCACCAAACGCTGCCCGTGCAGGATAAAGGGCACTTGCCAGTTTTGCACCCGCCAGTTGCACGGTGAGGTTTGCGCGTACGTGCGGCCCCAACACCCGCCCCGTGTCTGCGCTAATGCCACTAGGTACGTCCACACTGACCACGGGGTACGTTGCGTCGTTAAGGCAGCTAACAAGCTCTGCCAGTTCACCTTCCAACGCGCGGTTTAAGCCGCTCCCAAACAATGCATCCACAACCACGCAATCAGGGGTCAGCGCGGTAGTTAGGCTGTCCAAGGTGAGCGTTTCACAGGGCACACTGAAGACACACGCGCGGCGCATGGTGCCAGTGTCATTACCGAGGAGGACGTAGTCATCTGTGGCGAGTTCCAACACGTGTACGCTAAGTTCCATCTGTGCCAAATAGCGGGCAGCACCGTAGCCGTCCCCACCGTTGTTGCCTTTGCCGCAGAGCACCAGCACGTGGGTGTAGCCGTTACGTTCAGCAAAAGCCCAAGTGTGCTCAGCAACCTGTCTGGCAGCAGCGTCCATAAGCAGGAGGGAAGCGATACCTGCCTGAATAGCGGTTTGGTCAGCAGCGCGCATGTCGGCAGCGCGGAAGAGGTTCATGGGGGTATCGTAACGTGGATTAGTGAGGAGGGTTGAGGTTAAATAGAAAAATTTCTTGAAATTGCTTTTGTTTATACGAGTTTAAGGACGAATCTCAAGTTTCATGAAGCTCGTCGTCAATATCAAATCTACGCCCCTCTCGAACATAATATTCAGCAATTTGATTCAACATTGATGCTGTTCTTGGAAATGAGTAAATGACTTTAGCAGAGTACTCTTTATAAAGATTTGCCAAATCACGCTCCTGTTGTCCCCCATCACCAAATGATCTCGTAGTCACACCTCTCTTATTAAAAACACCAATGGCAATTTCACTTTCAAGTTCTGGACTCGCTATGTCTTCAATCAATTCACGCATGGCTAGAGTAGGCCATGTACCATCGCTATCAACAGGAGCATGGGCAAGCATTTGACCCATGTAATGATCACACAAGGATTGCATATCTGATGCTTCACATAATTTACGAGTTTCATAAACCCAATCTTTTAATTGAACTACATCAATATCGCCGTTTTCTGACGTACCTGGAATAGTTTCCAAGAGTGCATAAGATCAAATATAATCTCACTGAAACGAGTTTCAGTTTCATGTGCTATGCGGATGAATATTTCAAACAAACGAGGGTCTTTGGATAACTCATCATGAAGCACTATAGGGTGATACTCATGATAACGAAACAGAGGCATGAAATAGATTTCTAACATAGCAAGCCGAAATCGATCAATCTTAGAGCAATTAACAAGAATTGTAAGAAGGTTACTGATGACGGGCGTTGTTGCATGAATACTGAAAAAGAGTTGCGGGAGTAAATGCTAAGTTAAATGTGTGAAGAAAAAACCGAGCAAGTACCGAATCCGCAACTGGAGTGAGTATAACGCAGGACTAAGACAACGAGGAAGTATTACCTTCTGGCTAGCTGACGA
>JBCCOX010000296.1:0-6281 GCA_039025155.1 Deinococcota bacterium
AGAACTTGTGTCGTACAAACCCATCAGACAACGTGCCAAGGTAGACTTGCCGCTACCACTTTCGCCTACCAGTCCCAAGGTTTCACCGGTGGCAAGGTCAAGGCTCACGTCGTCTACAGCGTGAACGTGTTTGAGAGGTTGACGCTGCAAGCGCTCGAGCCAACTGCGCGGCATGCTAAAACGTTTGTCGAGGTTGTCAACGTCCAAAATGTCAGTCACTTGGCTTGGGGCAGTTGCGGCGGCATCTGCTTCTGCTTGGCGGCTACTGACCTCACCAGCGGCAATCTCGTGGGCACGCACACAGCGGCTTAAGCGCACATTTGTACCAGCCGCTGTGTCTAGTTGCATCAATTTAGGATGCGTGTCACAGGCAGGCACAGCTAACGGACAACGCGCTTGAAACAAACAGCCAGTTGGCAAGTTTGCTAAGCCGGGTAAGCGCCCCCGAATCGGGCGTAACGGCGCGTGGCGTTTATCTTGCCCAAGGCGCGGCACACTGTCTAAAAGCGCTTGGGTATACGGGTGATAAGGCCCCGCATAGAGGTCTTGGCTACCAGCATCTTCCACCAGTTCACCCGCGTACATGACCGCCACTCGGTCGCACAAACTGGCCACTACGGCCAAACTGTGCGACACGTAAAGCACCGCTGTATTGCGCGTTTGGGTAAGCTCGCGCACCAAGTCTAGAATGGTGGCTTCGGTGGTGACATCCAAGTTGGTTGTGGGTTCGTCCATCACCAACAAATCCGGCTCACCTGCGAGGGCCATGGCAATCATGACGCGCTGCTGCATGCCGCCTGACAGTTGATGAGGATAGCTGGCAGCCACACGTCTGGGGTCGGCGAGGTTTACCTGAGCGAGTAGCTCGAGCACCCTGTCTTTAGCTTGCTTGGTGGCTCGGTTGTAGGTAGGAGGAAGGGCCTCGAGCATCTGCTCTATGACCGTAAGTGATGGATTCATTGACGGGAGCGGGTTTTGAGGAACAAGTTTGACCCGCTCGAGCCAATACTTTCGCAACTGCTGCGGGCTTGCGTGGGTAATGTCTTCTCCGGCGACGTGAATGCTTCCCTGTGTGATGCGTGCGTTGTCACTTAAATAACGCATGAGCGCCAGCGCCAAGGTAGACTTACCGCTGCCACTTTCGCCTACCAAACCGTAAGTTTGCCCGTAATCAATACTGAGGTTAATATCGCGCAGTGCAGGTAAGTCCTGCCCAGCTTGGCGGTAAATGACACTTAAGTCACGAATTTCAACAAGAGATGCTGACATTAGCGTTCCCCTTGCAGTACGCGCTTAAGGCCGTCTGCCATGAGGTTCATGGCGATAACAAGTAGCGAGATAGCAAACGCTGGAAAATACAAGGCCCACGGGGTAAGCGCGGCAAAGTTACGTGCTTCACTGACCATCAGTCCCCAGTCTGGGCTAGGCGGTTGCACGCCAACCCCTAAAAAGCCAAGGGAAGCCACGAGGAAGATGGCATACGAAAAGCGTAACGCAGCTTCAACAGCCAGCGCAGGCAGCACAGACGGTAACACCTGCCGCCCCACGATGTACCACGCAGGTTCGCCTTGGGTGCGGGCGGCTGCAATGTATTCTTTGGTTTTGGTGTCCAGCACAACGCTGCGCACAACCCTTGCCACAATCGGCACGTAGCTGATGGCGATAACAACAAGCACACTCGTGCGGGACGGCCCTAAGGTTCCAAGTAGAAGTAAAGCGAGGAGTAGCGCGGGCATGGCCAGTAAACTATCAAAAATGCGGAAGGTAACTTCCTCGAGCCAACCCCCTATATAACTGGTGACAAGTCCTAATGCTGTACCAATAAACACAGCCAGCGCTGTACCCAAGCCAGCAAGTAACAAAATATCGCGGCTGCCTACGACCACGCGGCTAAAGACATCTCGTCCTAAATGGTCAGTGCCAAACCAGTGGGTTAGCGAGGGTGCTTGGCGGCGAGCGGTTAATATTTGCTCGGTAGGTTCAAATGGCACGAGCCAAGTACCAACTATAGCTAGAACAACAAATACAAGAACAATACTTGTGCCAACCCCAGCCGCAGGGTGGTGGTAGAGGCGGCGTAGAAAACGAAAAACCGGGTACAGCCCCTCAACTATCTTCTGGTAGAGCCAGCGCACAACGCGAAAAACCGCGCGCAGCCCCCTCATTAGGAAAGCTGCGGCGGTTTGAAGTCGAGACTGACGAGGTCTATTCGACTGTGGTGATTGCATCAATAATCTCTGGGTGAAGTTATTGCAAGCTGATCGCTGCAAAGTCGGTGCGTCCGACAAACGCTTGTAAGTCAAAGCCAACGACATTTTCAGCGTGAGCAGCGGTTTCAGCAAAAAAGTAAGGGATTACAAAGGGGGCACTCTCGAGCAAAATCGCTTGAATCTGCTGATAGGCATCAATTCTTGCTGCTTCGTCTAAGGTTGTACCAGCCGTGCTAGCAAGGGCGTCCACGTCTTCGTTGCAGTACTTGGCTTCGTTCCAGCGCGCCCCGCAGATGACCATCACATCTAAGTAAAACTGCGGCAGCGGCCGTGAGCCCCAGCCAGTGATGCCAAGGTCAACCTCGAGCCAGCCGTTTTCACCGTAGTAGACGCTCTCTGGCTCTACTGAAATATCAATAACAAAGCCTGCTTCTTCGAGTTGCTGCTGGAGAACTACGGCTAAATCAGGACGGTCCCCAGAATCTGGTGTGTGTAGGGTGAGCTCTAAGCCGTCAGCGTAACCAGCCTCAGCAAGCAGTTCGCGGGCACGCGCAGGGTCGCGGGGTGTAGGTGTTAACTCGGCTGCGTAGTAGCTGTCATAGAGGGGCCCAATGGGGCTGTCTTGCCCAAGTGCGCCGATGCCGTTTTTAACCAGTTCAAAAATAGCTTCGCGGTCAACAGCAAGCTTAAACGCCTCAATCACCCGGGGGTCGTTACCGGGCGCGCGGTCAGCCCGAAGGCGCACCAAATCAAAGCCGTTAGAAGGAACAGATACGGCTGTAACCCCCGGAATGACATCTAGGGTTTCATAAAGTGCAAGGGGCATATTTAGCACGATGTCTACTTGGCCGCCGCGCAGTGCGTCCACGCTAGCAGCTTGGTCACTGAAGAAAATGAACTCGAGCGCGTCCACACCGGGTTTACCTTCAATAAAGTAGCTTTCGTTCGCAGTTAGCGACATGCGGTTTTCAGGGCTGTAGTCACTGACAACAAACGGGCCCGAGCCGTTAAAGTCAGCAGCAGGATCAGCCGTTTCAGCTTTTAAGATAAATGCGTGATTGTCTGACAGGTCGTACAGGAAAAAGGGATTGGTTTCGGTTAGGCTAAAACTTACAGTTGTATCGTCTAGTGCGTCAATACTGGCAATATTGGCATATAGGTCTGCAGTGGGTAGCTCGAGGGCAGGGTCGCGCAAACGGTCATAGGTCCAGACAACATCACTGGCGGTGAGCGGGCTTCCGTCGTGGAACGTTACACCTTCAGCTAGATTGAACGTGTAGCTGAGGCCGTCGTCACTCACCTCCCACGAGGTTGCTAAGCGCGGGGCAATGTTGTTGTTGCTGTCAATGTCTACAAGATAATCATAAATAGTGTTAAGCACGGCGATTTCGGCGTCGGACGCAGCAAACGCGGGGTCAAGCTGCACAGGTACGTCGCTGGCGATGCGCAGCGTGTCCTGGGCGACCCCAAAGCCAACTGAAACAAACAATATGGCAACTGCGATGTGTACGCCAAGCGTACGACAAAATCTTAGATGGATGAGCATGGTTCCTCCCTCGAGGTCTCCCTGCAGATGACACCACACGCACAGTCAACACGCACATTCAAAACGTTGCAGCCACCAAGTGCCAAAAACATCACGTTTGATAGCCAACTAAACCTTTGATACCAATTAAACCAAGGTAATGCGTACAAGCAGATGATGCTACAGTTAAGCGCCACACGTTTAAGCGTCACACGTCAGAGAGCCTAAACAAGCCCAAATACCTTCATTTTTAAGGCTCGCAGATCAAGTGTACCTAGGCTTCTGCCAATCGCATGCAAGCAAGCTTACGGAAACTGAGGCTATTTTGGCGCAGAGCTAGCTGAAACTTGCTGTAGCACCATGAATTACTGTAAGCATGGCATCTGATGGTCAAAAATGTGCCTCAACAGCTTCATATTGAGGCCTTCACAATGAAGACCGAGGACACTTCGTCTTTCCTCGAGAACACAGTCTCAGCTAGGCTATCTTGGGGACTAAAGGCTCGAGCTTCACAGCACCAAAAAGTTGCCGTCAGCAAGCTTCACAGTCCATTCACATAAAGATAGATTGCACTTCACACAGCCAAGGCTATGCTGGCATCAGTTCAACACAGTATGTGAGGTTCATCGTTCCCACCCCACCTCAACCCCAGCTCACCCCAAAGGATGATGACGGCTCACCCACAAGCTCTCTATGCTAATAACAATATTCCTAAGTCAGCTTAACCGTCAGCGTTAGGCAAGCCCGCAAGTTATAAGTGCACGTTGTATGTGAGTGTCTGGAGATATAAGAAAGGTCAAGGTCATGCAAACGATTCACCGTAAACAGCTCTATAGCCTCTGGCAATCAGGTGAGGTCAGCTTGCTCATGACAGAATCTCCTGACCACTACAAGTGCGGGCACATTCCTGGGTCACATTATTTTTCGTCAAGCATTACCAAAACCTTGCCTATACTTTCATCAGAAGATATAGCTGTAACAGGCAAGACCCCAGTAGCTATTGTCCTCTACAGCCGCGCGCGGCCGTCACTGGTCACACACTGGGCGTACCAGCTTTTACGTGAACAGCACGATAACATCTTTGTTTACGAGGAGGGCTTACAAGATTGGCTCGAGGCTGGTTATCCCATAAGCTTTGCAGATGCCATCACCGAAGCCAGTACCTCTTTAACACCTGAGACAACACATCACAATCAGCATGTTTTATCCTCTCAGCAACAGAAAGCTGAGGAGGTTGTAACTAACACCAAGGCAGCATCGTCACCACCTCAACCTACACCCTCGAGGGGGCCTGTACTTATACCGAAAGGAGAGCAACCGTGATTTACCTGTCATTGCTTTTGTACCGAGGTATTAAGTACCTCATTACTCAATTTGCCCACTACCAAGCAGCTCGTCAGCTTGTGAGCAGTTCCTCGAGGCAATACCCAGCCAAGTCGCATAGGTCAGGTATTCGCTCTTCTGTATTTAACGGTCAATTTGCTACTGTTCCATCACCCTCATCAGAGGGTCAGCATAGACGTGCTCAACGCAGTTATTAAGCTTGTAACTATTCAGCTTAATGACGACGCTATTATCCATTACGAGGGAGTTAGGACTAGTACGGTTGTAACTCCCACAACCACTCTCGCAAGGTAATACCACGCGCCTGAAGTTGTGCTGCTAACTCGCGCCCAACGTAGCGATAATGCCAAGGTTCATAAATATAGCAGGTGATCTCTTGGGTATTTTTGGGATAACTGAGCGCAAAGCCGTAGCGCCATGCATTGGCAACCGTCCACGCACCTGCCGGTGTGTCCGCCCAGTCTGCTAAGTCCCACGCGGGCGGCCCGTTGGCACTGCGAAAATCCACCGCTGTTCCTAGTTGATGTTCTGAGTGACCTGGGCGTGCACTGCTTAAAAGTGCTGCTTGCCGGCCCTGCAAGTTGACCCAATAATCAAAGGTACGGTCTTGATAACTGTAGCTCCGGTAGGCAGATTGCACTGCAAGCGGGTGTCCAGCAGCAAGCGCCGCCTCTCTTAGCGCGCGCAAATCTTCAATGACAAAACCACGCATGAGTAAGTCACTATCAAAGCCAGCTTGTCGCACGGGAACTAGATCCGTGGGCGCATAGTCAGCAGGCAGTTTGTAAAGCGTATCTAGCAAGGTCACTTGCCAGTCGTCGTAGCTGGTGAACGCCGTTGCGCGATCTTCGTACCCGCAGGCAGGTAACCCTTCACCTGCTTGGTTAGTGATTTGTCCACTAACCAGTGATAAACCGATGAAGCTCAGTATTATGAGAATTATTTTTACGAGCTGCTGAGGATGTTGATATTCAAGACATTGATGTTCAAGATGATGTGTTTTCACAAGCACTCAGTTTACTGTAAATTTGCTGAAGTGGCTTCAACAATGAAACTTGTGAACCTAAGTACACGACAAAACACCGAAAGCCGTATCTAGGAGTGAGGGGTCAAGATCACGGTTGGTAAGGGCACGCTGGATAAAATCAAGACCCAAGCGGAAGAGAGACCTTTCTTTACGACCATGGGACTTAAGGCGAATA
>JBCCOX010000297.1:0-6276 GCA_039025155.1 Deinococcota bacterium
GCCAATAACTGGCTCGAGCGCACCCGTGCCATACGGCAAAGCAGGCAGCTTAAAAGGATAGGTATCTTCTGTGGCACGGTAATTCACCGCAGGGCGGCGCGGTAACACAATAGCGTTGATAATCCCGCCCACGCCAAGGGCAGCAAGTGCGCCCACGCCGAGCTTCATAAAACTGCGGCGGCTTAGGCTTTGGCTGGGCATCCAAGGTGATGTGGTCATGCTTCCTCCGAAGGGTTGTGAGTGATTTTAAGGTGTAGCACGTGCTTGCTCGACAATAAAACGTCGTTTGCAGTTAAATAAAGTATCCTTACAATAACGTAGGTAGAGCACAGTGTGCATTAGCGTGATTGACAATCTTGTAAGCTCAACCTAATTAGCACAGCTTAGGTGATAACATTATCCTAACACTGTCCATCATGATGTTTGTACAGCTTAGACGTACATTGTTATGTTGCAACTCAATATCTTTATCAGTGATGTGGTTGTGACGGGCTGTATCGTCATCAGCCTAATGCCTGTCAGTACGTGACCTCATCAAGATGAGATACCTCGAGACATCATCAGCGTTGTTCAAGTAAGCCTCAGCTCAATAGATACCGTAAACTAAGCTAGCGTGTTTAAAATTGGGGAGTTTTCCAAAATTAGCCAGGTGTCCTTGCGAATGCTTAGACATTACGACGAGGTTGACTTGTTTAAGCCGGTTCATAGCGACCCACAGACGGGTTACCGCTACTACTCGGTGACGCAACTGCTGGAGCTATACCGGATTGTGGCGTTGCGGGACATGGGGTTTACCATCAAAGAGATGAAGCACATCTTGGTGGATAATCCAGCGGTGAGTGATTTGCAGGGGTTGCTCGAGCAACAACGTACGCGCTTACAAGACGACATCACCCAAACACGTTACAAACTTGCCCACGTTGAAGCGCGCCTCAAACATCTGGCAAAGGAAGCATCTCCACAAGCAAATGCGCAACATGATGCCCCAGACGTTATTGTCAAACGCGTACCAGCGCAGCGTATTGTGTCCTTGCGAGAAGTCACGCCGCGCATGGAGATGGCAGGCATGTTTATGGTGAATGTCTTGCGCACCCTATCTGAACACGGCATTGGTCCAGCCGGCACTGGACTCGCTGTGTTTTACGATGCACACTACGAAACCACAGACATCGACTGGGAAGTGGGGCGACCGCTGTCTGCAGATGTTGATGAACATGTTCACGGCTCCATTTGCCTTGATGACGGGCGGCCTTTGTGCGTTCACACCTTACCTGAGGTGCCAGAGATGGCGAGCTGGGTCATTGAAGGACCCTATGTGAGTTTGTTTGAGGCTTACAAGGTGCTCGGGGAATGGCTCGAGGCTCACGATGCCACCACTACTGGCGATAGCCGCGAAGTTTTTCTAAACATTAGCGACACACCCGCAAACAACATCACCGAAGTGCAGTTTCCTCTCGTTCTACAAACTTAACTGCCTCAACCTACTTGACCCTCACATATTGGAGGGTTTTAGGCTGCCTTTAAGCTCATCAACAATACTTAATTGAGCTTTTAGGAGGCTTGAATATGCGGTTAGGTATGGCGTTGTTAGTCATGGTGGCATTGCAAGTTACGGGTCTAGCCCAAGAGGAGGCTGACGTGAGTGGGCCGTGTGAAACACCTCAACATGCCCAGTTTGATTTTTGGGTGGGCAATTGGCGCGTTGAAGACCCCGAGGGAACGTTTCAAGGCACCAACAACATTGTAAAACTTCTAGATAGCTGCGTGATTCAAGAAAACTGGGAAGGGGCTAGCGGCTTGCGCGGGCATAGTTACAATCTTTACTACGCCGCCGCAGATAGTTGGCACCAAACGTGGGTAGATACGTCGGGTAGTTTGCTCCAACTTGATGGCGGTTTGGTGGATGATGTGATGGTGCTCGAGGGAACCACGCCGTCTGTTCAAGAACCGGGCGTAACGGTCTATCACCGCATTAGTTGGAACGTCGTAGACGGCAACGCTGACCATGTACGCCAGCATTGGGAAGTTTCAACCGATGACCAAGCGAGTTGGCGTACAGTGTTTGATGGGCAGTATTACCGGGTAGAGGAATAACATTTCCATAAGACAGTGAATCAAATGCTCGAGCGTGTTGCATCCAGTGCATAATTAAGTCATGGATGTAAATGCGCCCACCCTTAAAACGATTTTTGAACCGGATCAAACGGTTATTGATGCTATTGATAATGGCCTTGAAATGTACAACTTAAGCAAGCTAGGTGGTTGGACATGTGACCACCTAGCCATCATCTTCGAGGATGATCAAGGGAAGATCATTGGCGGTCTGTATGGAGTGTGGCAATGGGACTGATTAGAGATTGAGCTTACTTGGGTAGACGAAGCACATCGCAGTAAGGGTCTCGGCAGCAAACTTGTGAGTGAAGCTGAGGCTGCCGCAGTTTCAAAAGGTGTGCAGAACTTTCACCTGAGGACAGGAAGCTGGCAAGCTGTAGATTTTTACAAAAAGCTGGGTTATGTCGTTTTTGGTCAGCTCGAGGATTATCCTAAAGGCTTTACGACTTACTTTATGAGGAAGAGTTTGTGAACACGTGGTGCAACTAACTTTGATGTAAAAACATGTTTTGGCTTGTTGCATAATTACTGTGACTTACCAAGACTTACCGATAAATTTTACGGCTGCCCGAATGACTGCCAAAGCGCAATAGGTCAATAGTGCCAGGTGTACCGTAGTTCCAACCAATACGCAGGTCGCCTGTTACTAACGAGCTAATCATCGGTTGGCCGTCACTGTCAATAACTTTGTGACTACGCAAACTTGCGGCACGTGGATCGGTTTGAAGTTGCTCGAGCACCGCCCTTACCTTTGGAACCAAGTCAGGTTGCTTCTTAACAAAAGCTTTGAGTTCGCGGTTAAAGCGAGGTTTAGCATTTAACGCAAACATAGGACTTACAGGGGGCGATCAAACTGAAAGCGCACGATGTCTATTCATCACTTAAAGACGCAGTAAGTATTTCGTCAACGCTCATGACTTGCCCTGTTTCCTGGCGCGCCTCAGCAATCTCGTGGGCCTCTTCCTCGGAGATCTCTAAGGTGGGTAAGCTATCCAACCAGGCTTGGCGGGTCTCGAGTTCGCGTTTGCGGTACAACTCAGAAAGCCCGAGCTTGAACAGTTCAGGATAGTCGAGGGTAGGGTAGTCCCGTTTGAGGGACTCGAGTACCCTCTCGATATCATCGTTCAAGCTGATACGAATGCTTGTCATAATGTGGCTATTATAGCCAAAAAATGTATGTAGATACCCTGAGTAATGACGATGAGCTAGCGTAACTTTGAAGCTAGTTGGCAAGTAGTATTACCAAGGTAAAAGTATTACCAGTAAAAGCACAAATGCTGTGACACCAAATCCATTTTGAATTTCCTGAGCTTTGAAATCCGGTATAAATACTGCCAAAATTGCCATCGCTACAGCACTCCAGAAAGGAAAGAAAATTGGAGCATAGAAATAAATAGCCTCATCGGTAACCCAATTCTCATAGTGTGTATGGTTGTTGTAAAAGAAGATATAAATGGAAAAAGAAGCTAAAATTGAGTAAAGTATTATATTAAACTTAAATTCAAAAATACTTTTCGCGCGTAGCATAACTGAGGCAAAAGTCAAAAAGAAAAATAGAGGCATGTCATTGCTCAAGCTTATAAGTTGATCTAAAAACCGATGCTTCATGCCAAATCCATCAATAACAATAGGTCCTGACACATCTAAAGCAACAGCTACAATGGAGCTAAGTAAATAAACTACAAAAACAACAACGCTTTTTAACATGACCTAGCCCCTTAAGCAAAAGTAGGTATCGAGTAAGCATTAAGCAACTGCCGCCAGCACGTCCTGCGGATTGACTTTTCCCTTGAACCAAACAATCTTTGCGGGTACGTCGTCCAGTTTCACCCCGGCTGCCTCGAGATTCAACCTCTCAGACACAGCTAGAATCAGGTCATCCCGGTCAGCTTTACGAACTTGAGCAAACTTTTTTTGTAAATACTTGGGCCGCCAGTAGCCAACAATCTCTAACAAATAGGTTTTTTCGTGTTCAGGATGCACGAGCCGGAAGTCCGGCACCATCACGCTGCCCGGAATGGGTAAAAGGTCAACCTCACGCTCTAAACGCCAGTCGGTTTTTGTTTTAGCCCAGCGGGAGGCAAACGCTTCCTCCACTGCAGAGTCGTAGGTTGTGCCCGGTTTGTAGTGAGAGACGAGTCCGCAGTCAGCAGCTAGGCGGTAATGAACTTCGTCAGGTACATTGCCATAAAGATTGCTGGGCGGTACCAAAGTGGCGTCCATCGACCAGCGGCTTACCTGCAACAGCGCGGGCAAAAACTTAGCGAGGTCGGTGCCGTAGCGGGTGCTGGCTTTGAACAGGCTAGCCGGCCCGTCAATCGTGATGGTAAACCCGTGGTCAGCGTCGCCCTCAATATAGGCCATGAGCCCAAAAAGCTTGAGGAAGCGAAAGAGCTGCTTGTACTCGCCGGGGTCGTTGCGGTACGCGGTGATGATGATATGGCTGGCGTGGTAGAGCACGCCTTGTGCCTGGGACAGGTTATAACGGTCGATGAGGGTGTTGGCATTGGGCGCGTCAAAGCGCTCGAGCACATGATTATCTTGCAAATCCGCATAGAGACCCGCGCGCACCATGTCTGGCGTGACGTGCGTTTGGGTTTCTTGGCTAAGTTCAGACGCAACTTGCTCGAGTACCTTCTCGCTATTCGCCTCAGATGGAATGTGTTTAGCAGATGCCGCAAACACCTTTTGCCGCAAGTTAGCAGGCTCGAGTGGGCTTTTAACCTCAAACTCACTAAAACTATTGGTCAAAATATGCGCAAAGCCGCGTTTGGTGCGGTAGTCGGTGTCGTTGCCCTCGAGGACTTGTAGGGCTGCCTCGAGCGTTGCTTTGGTCTCGCCAAGCTGGGCTTCAAACACGTTGATGACATCCGTTGCCGTTGCCAGGTTCGCCTCACTGTGCTTGAGGCGTTTGGGCACAATTTCATCACCCTGAATACGGCGCATGAGCAGGTCGCTAGGGAGCATTCCTATAAGTCCTCAAACGAAATAGCGTCGGTTTCGGCAATAGGGGTGAGGTCGAGGCTGCCTTGGCGTGCGTCTGTGTCATCAGCTGACCTTTGGTGATGTTGGCTGCTCGAGGCTGTCTTTGTTTTTCCCCGTCGCCGTTCAGACACGCGTTCCTCACTTGTCCCTGACGCAATCACCTCATACAAAAGTGCAAGTTTACCCTCGCGCTTGCGCAAGATACGCCCTAGCCGTTGCACGTATTCACGCGTGGTACTCGTGCCAGACAGCACGATGGCAACGTTGGCATCCGGCACATCAACCCCCTCGTTCAAAACTTTGGAGGTCACTAAACGCGGATAGATGCCCTCTCTAAAAAAGGTCAGCGTGTCGTGGCGCTCTTTGACTTTGGTCTGGTGGGTGATGGCGGGAATGAGCAGCGTTTCAGAGATGGTGTAAACGGTGTCGTTACTGTCAGTAAAGATGAGCACGCGGTCGGCGGCGTGTTTGTGGAGCAGGTCAACGAGCACACGCAATTTGGACTGCGTGCCAAAGGCAAGTGCCCGCGCTTCGCGGTGCGCGAGCATAGCCTCACGTCCGGCGCTACTTCGGGCGCTTTGAGCAACAAAATACTGCCAGCCCTTGAGCGTGCCTAGTGAAATCTTTTTATCTTGCAAAAACGCGTTGCGCTTGGAAATACACGCGTCGTAACGGGCGCGTTCATCCTCGGACAAATCCACTTTAATCTGAATGATGTCGTGCTTGGCGAGTGCGTCTCCAGCGAGGTCTTCGGGGCGTTTGCTATAGATACGCGGCCCAATAAGCGTGTCGAGGTCGGCATCTTTCCCATCGGCGCGCTCAGGCGTAGCACTCAACCCCAAACGGTAAGGCGCAATGGAATACTCAGCGATGCTGCGCTTAAAATCTGCGGGTAGATGGTGGCATTCATCAAAAATAAGCAGTCCGTAGCGGTTGCCAAGGCGTTCCGCGTAAATGGCTGCACTGTCGTAGGTGGCTACTAAGATGGCACTATCATCCTTCGATCCTCCGCCGAGGAGACCTACAGGGCTGTCTTGGAAGTTAGCCTCGAGCTGGGCGTACCACTGGTGCATCAAATCCAGCGTGGGCACGACAATAAGTGTTGAGCGTGGTGTGTCGCGCATGGCAAGTTGAGCGAGGTAAGTTTTGCCAGCACCCGTAGGTAATACAACTACGCCA
>JBCCOX010000298.1:0-6276 GCA_039025155.1 Deinococcota bacterium
ATAGCAAATGTTATCAAGTCCAGTCCGATAACCCCTGCTAGTCCTAATGTGCTTATTAGGAAACCTGCTAGCAAGGGTGCAGTGATGCGCCCTGAAGCAGCACTAAGTTGGACGAGACCGTTGGCACGCGCCAGTCGTGCTTTAGGTACAAGTAGGCTGATACTAGCTTTATAGGCTGGACCCTGAAACACATGAGCCACTGAGTTAATGAAGGTGGCAAGATAGACGTGCCACACCTCAAGTTGAGCGAGCAAAAGCAAGACTAAAAGAACAGCCGAACTCACAGCAGCAACGACATCACCTAAAATCATGACCTGCCTGCGGCTATGACGGTCAACGACGATGCCTGCAAACGGTGACAACAGAATAAAGGGTAAAACGATAAAAAGCATGGTTAGCGCGAACTGTGTTGTTGAGCCAGTCTGCTCAAACACCCACCAAGCTGCAACAAATGAAGTCAAACTCGAGCCAAGGGTAGAAATAAATTGCCCAACCCACACGATTAAAAACGAGCGCCAAGTAGTATTGGATGCTCTGGAATGTACGCCGGCATATTCAAAATCTTTCATGTCGTAAAGGATATGAGGTACTCTAATTCAAATGGAACCTGAATCTTTGAAAAAGCTTTGGCATGTAGTTGAAGATGCGGACGCTGCACAGGTGTTATCCGATCCAGCTAAGCAACGCTACCTGTTACCGTTTATTCGTGAGGAACTATCCCTTAGTGAGGCTGCGCGTCGTCTTGGGGTAAAACCCAATGCCATGCTCTACCAGATCAACAAATTGCCCGAGCTAGGTCTGCTTGAAGTTGCTCACGTCAAGCAGCGTCAAGGAAGAGCAAGCAAAATTTACCGAGCTATTGCGCGAAGGTTTTTTATCCCATTTTCTCTAACTAAAGCTGACACGGTTCAAAATCTCGCCATAGAAACCGATATACGTTCAGAGAGATTGTTTCAACAGGACTTAATCAATGCCCAGATGGTCTACGGGGATGAGTGGGGCATTGCAATTTACATCATGGAAGATGGCAGCCTGAGCGTTGATTTAGCGACGTCGATAGAGCATACAGCGGAAGATACGGACGTCATCTTAGCGGCTGATTACCCTGCTGTTTGGTCAAGTTGGCTTTGGATTAACCTGAATCATGGCGAAGCAAAGATGCTGCAACAGGAGCTTATAGCATTATGGCAGCGATATAAGCAAATGCATAGCCTAAATACCTGTTTAGATACCCGCCTAGATAAACCAAACTATACATTGCGCTTAGGACTAGCACCCATGAATGCTACCGATTCCGATTAAACACGTTGTAAACTCCTTATGCCATTTCAATCAGAATCGGTGGCTGTTTCTACACCTTCTAGCTAGAGCATTTCCATTTGGAGTTTCCCCCGCAACGTAGGATGCGAGCTATGCGAGCCTACACAGACCCGCTCAGTGTGGGAGAATCAATCCTGGAATTGCTAAAGGTATCATCTTTAATCAAACACAATTGGATAAGGTCATCCTGAACTGAGTCTTAAGTGCTGTCATCTCGACCAGTGAGATTAGTACTGTCCTAACAACCCCAACCGCAACGCGCGCTGCTCAGCACGCTTGTACAGGGTAATCCCCAACCCAAAGTAAATCAGCGCGTTAGCAACGAGTAACGCCCACATTGTTGGGCTCACCTCAGCCCACGAGCTTCCTTCAGCCATCACATCGTGAATCATGCTGCTGGCCCGCACAATGGGGAGTAGCTCGAGCCACGGCGATACGGTGACCGGCACGCTTACAAGTCCAAAAAACGCAAACTGCACGATCTGCAAAAAAGCATCAATCTGTTTGAGGACAATGGCCAGCCCAGCAATCATTAAGCTCACGCCCATCATGCAGGTGAGGAGCAAGACAAAAAGCGGCACAAGCAGTACATCAACCTGAAGCCACTGCCCTGCGGTAAGCATCGCCAAAAGTAGCACAACTACCATAATGACGAGTTGCGTCAAAATACGCCCTAGCGTGCGGGCAACCAAAATGCGCCACGCAGCTACAGGCGACATGTAAAGTTGCTCTAAGGTGCCCCGTGTGGCTTCGCTGGTAATTTCCCAGCCCATGCCCTGCATGACCATGATTGCCAGCGACCACAACACCACACCGACGATGGTACTTTCGATGTTTTCAGCTTGGGTGAGGGGATCGCCAAACGCGCGAATACCCCAAAAGAGCATCAAAAAAATGGCATAAAAGGTAGCGATAGTGCTGAGCGTGTTGGGCAAGTAGCGCACCATTTCAATGATGACTTTGCGGATGTTGGCGCTGAGGACGTTAAAGTACACGAGCATCCTCCACACTAACTTTCTCCCCATTCGCATTTGCCGTAATCGCCCTAAACACCTGCTCCACGTTGACATTGGTGCGCTCCATGCTCTCGATGGTGCTGCGTTCAGCTTTGAGGATGTCCATAAAAGTGTAGATGTCGCCGTCGTGTTCAAAGGTGACGTTGATGGTATCTCCTTGTGGGCTAATGGTGATGATTGCAAAGTGACGCTCGAGCCCTTCACGTTGCGCTGCAGTTAGTGGCCGCGCTAGGCCCACACTGTACGCCGTGGTTGCAAACAGACGAAGCAGGTTACTCACTTGGTCGTCTGCCACCACCCGCCCTTGATTGATGATGATGACCCGCTCACAGACATCTTGCACCACTGGCATATCATGACTGCTGAGGATGATGGTGCGGCCCTGCTTGGCAATTTCTTTGAGGAGCGCCCGCACGTCGTAGCCGGTATCAACGTCCAGTCCAAGGGTAGGCTCATCCAGTAAGATAACCTCTGTTTCAGCGAGGACAGCCACGGCAATGGCAAGTTTTTGTTGCATGCCCCTTGACAAGCTGTTGACCAGTTCGCCAGCTTTGGTGGTGAGGTTAAACTGCTCTAAAAGTTGGTTGATGGACGCACGCACCGAGCGCCGACTGCGCCCTCGGTTACCGGCAAAATACTCAAGGTTTTCGCGCACAGTTAAGCGCCAGTAGAGGTTGCGGTTGCCCTCCAGAACTGCACTGATGTGGTTAAGCGCTCTAGCCCGCTCGAGCTGATTGTCAAAGCCGTTAACGGTGATAGCACCTTCATCCGGACGAATAAGCCCGCAAATCATTTTGATGGTGGTGGATTTACCCGCCCCGTTAGGGCCAAGTAGGCCCACAATTTCACCATGACCTACCTGAAAGGACACATCACTTACAGCTTGTACACGGGTTTTGCTCGAGCGTTTGGCGTAGCTTTTGCCAATGCGCTGCACATCAATAAGTGGGCTCACAAGTTTAGTATCTTTTGACACAATAAGTAACCTATGCAGGCGTTGTTAATGTTTCATCAAGACCTGATACATTTAGTGTGGGTATCAATCCTACAGTCATCAATGCTGGAGTTATCAATGCTGAGGTTATCAATGCTGGAGTTATCAATGCTGGGCTCACAAACGACGCTCAAAAAAATCTGCAATAATCTTTAAGCTGCGAATCATGCCTTGAATATCGCCGGATGAACCGTGGCCTTCGTCTTCAAATTCGTGGTATTCAAAGTCGTCAGTTTCGGCAGTACCTTGCGTTTTGCCTAGCTCGAGCAACTTATCTCTAAAGATGCGGCTTTGAGTTACCGGGCAACGCGGGTCATTGACACCGTGCATGATGAGCATCTTGGCCTGCAACTGGTCTACAAACTCAATGGCGCTACGGTCACGCCATAACTCATAGTTTTCTTCGGGGTCGCCCATCTGCTTTCTAAGACTGTACTTAAAGTTCTCGGTGTCATCTTCATAGAGCTTATGCAAGTCGGTAATCCCCACCGTCGGCACAGCTACCTTAAACAGGTCGGGTTTTTTCACGCTGATTAAAAAGCTCATAAAGCCGCCAAACGACCCGCCCATCACAGCCACACGCTCAGCGTCTACATAAGGTAAGTTTTTGAGGTAGGCTGCCCCAGCCGCCACATCTTCTAGATCGCCCCCACCCCAGTCGTAGCGATTGGCATCGCGCCAGGTATTGCCGTAGCCCGTTGAGCCGCGAATATTCGGCGACAGCACTACATAACCACAACTCACCAAAAACTGCGTTTTCATATCAAACCCGCGAAAAAATTGAGAGGTTGGCCCGCCATGAACACTAACAACAGCAGGGCAAGGTGTAGCTAAGCTCAGGTCTTGGGGTTTATGGATAAGCGCGGGCACTTTTTGACCATCAAAACTGGTGTACCAGATGTGCTCATCTTCCACAAACCGAGCTGGGTTGATGCCGCCATAGTCTGCCTCGAGCAAGGTGTCATAGCTATCTGTCTCAAGGTCATAAAGCAACAACTCTGAACGCCGATTAGACGCGCCGTGCCGCACAAGAAGTTTTGTGTCATCAAGCGCAAATTGCGTGCCACCAGCTATGCCGGGCGGCAAGTTCAGCTCTCGTACAATACCTGTTTCAACGTCATAAAGTATCGGCATAAAGGTAGCATCTTGATCGCGAATACACGAAAGCCAGCGCCCATTTTTTGAAAACTCACCTGCAAATTCTTCGCAGCCTGTTTCTCCTAGCCAATGCACTTCGTTTGTGTCTAAATTCAAGATACCTGCGCGGTTACCATCTCCTTGGTCAGAATCGACCGCCACCTGAACACCATCTGGATGCCAGTCAATGATGGCGTCATTTGAGCCGTCTTTACAGCTAAAACACTTCTTGAGGTTGCTACCGTCCGCGTTGATGATGTAGCCGTCCATGTTTTTGTAGTTGTCCGACTCATTGCTGGAAAAAGCTAACCACCTACCGTCTTTGCTCCAGCACTCTGCGTAGCTAGGCGCGTCAAAGTTGGTGAGTTGCTGCCAAGAGCCATCTGCAAAGGTATAACGGTAAATGTTCATCTGGCCGTCTTTGTTACTCATTACAGCCATAAACGTGTTGTCTGGGTGAACGTCGCCAGGGTATTGTTGGTGCTGGTCGTCGCTGAGTTGGGTTACTTCACCTGTGGCAAGCTCGAGCATGTACAAATTATTTAGCTCGTCGCCATCGTTATCTTTACCAAAAATGATGTGCTTGTCGTCCCGTGTCCAGACAAAGCCTGCGCTTAATCCTTTGGGAGCTTGCCCGTTGGTGATTTGCTGAATGTCGCGGCTTAGCAAGTCCATCACATACAGTTCAAAGCGGCCTGTTTTATCCCAGTAAAACGCCAGCTTATCACCCCCGTGAGACACGGTGGCCATCGCAAATTTAGGTAAGCTGGCTAGGTTTTCAATCGGTAGGGGTGTCGCCACAGTTCATCTCCTGTCTATTTGCAGTAGTGGGTTTCGGTAGCTATAGGTTGCAGTACCAATAATTAATGATTGTGGTGGAACAGCCAGTTGAGGTAGAACGCACTACGATGAGGCTCCTACCGTCACCATCTCAAACGTCCTTCTTGACGTCATATTTGATAGGCTATGGTGAGTAGGTAGGTGCTGTTTTAATACTCTTTCAGGTTAAGTCCCAAAAGAATCAACTTGTATGGAATGCGTAGAAATAACTACTGGTTACAATTTCTATATGGTAGGCCTACAGGGATTTGTCTGATATTCAATCAGAATTAACGTAAATTACTGCCAACCTTGAATGGTTAGAACAATAAAATTAGCCTAGCTACAGTAACCGTGTATCGATAATCACTATAGCTAGGCCAAATGCCTATGTCAAATATTCAAGTCAAACGAGGTGTATTCCGGAGAAACCGGGTATTGAGGTAACTCTCAAACTCACCCGCTCGAACTTACTTACTCCACCTGCGTAAGCCAGCTTTTAAACTTCGGCGCGTCAATCCCCAAGTCTTCAAACACACCCGGCGGTAAGTTGAGGTCGCCAACATACAAGTCGCCCACAGCCCCACCTGGGGTTATACCTTGATGTGGGTAGACAAGGCTCAGCGTAGCCGTTGCGTTCACAACATCACCAGGAGTATCGCCGTCGTCTGGGGTCATGCCGGTAGGGACATCCACCGACACAACACAACACTTGTCCATGTTGTTGAGGATGGTAATCACATCTAGCGTGCGGCCGCGCGGCGGACCTTCTAGCTTGGTGCCAACAGCGGCGTCTACCGCGCCTGCAAATTTCATCTTGGGGAGGCTGGTTTTTACGCGCACTTTGGCAAAGTGATCGAGGCTCTCGAGCTGCTCTTTGGGAATGCCCGAATAGTTGCCTGCTTCGTGCGTGGGAACCACCCAAATACTGCGCCCTTTGCTAGCAAGTAAGCGCGCCGCAGCTAAGCCTACACCGCCGTTATGGCCGCG
>JBCCOX010000299.1:0-6213 GCA_039025155.1 Deinococcota bacterium
AACCGCATGCTCGACCCAGAAACCGCTGCACCAAGTAGCTTTTTGCTTGGCTTTGTGGAAAGTGTGGAAGCTATTGATGATATGACTGTGCGCGTCACAACAGAATTCCCATTTGCACCTGCACTCAGCCACTTTTCACACACAGCAACCTCAATTTTGAATGAAGAAGCTGTTACTGAGGCGGGCGAAGATTATGGGACTACCGTTGTTGTTGGCACGGGTCCATTTATGTTTGAGCGTTGGGACACTGCTTCACAAATTGTGCTTACCCGTAGTGATAACTGGTACGGCGGCGAAGTGCTTCCAGAGAGCGTTGTATTCCGTCCTATTGCTGAAGGTACTGTACGCGCAATTGAGCTCGAGACCGGTGGTGTCGACATTGCCTATGCACTAGAGCCTACCGACAGACAGCGTTTAGCTGACAACCCAGACGTCAACATTGAAGCTGTTGAAACCTTATCAACTGCGTACATTGGTTTTAACGCCCAAAAAGAACCTTTTGATAACGTGCTGGTGCGCCAAGCTATCAACCATGCTATGGACATAGGCACAATCGTAGACGTGATTTACGAAGGTCAAGCCGTTCGCGCAACCAGCCCCATCTCAGCGCAGGTGTTTGGCGCTAACTTAGACCTCGAGCCTTACACCTACGACCCAGAACTTGCTCGTAGCCTACTAGCTGAAGCAGGTTATGCAGATGGCTTTAGCACCACTATTTGGACCAATGACAACCCATTGCGTGTACAAATTGCTGAAATTGCCCAAGCACAACTTGCTGAAATTGGCATTCAGGTGGAAATTCAGGTGCTCGAGTGGGGTACTTACCTCGCAGAGACTGCTGCTGGTAACCACGACATGTTCATCCTTGGTTGGGTGACGGTGACTGCGGATGCTGATTACGGCCTCTATGCTTTGTTTCACAGTGAGAATTTCGGCAGCACGGGCAATCGCACCTTCTGGGCGAGTGACCGCGTTGACGAACTACTCACGCTTGGACGTACCTCCATCGATGTAGACGCGCGTTTAGAGGCTTACCTCGAGGCACAAGAGATCATCGCTGAGGAAGCACCTTGGGTCTTCTTGTCAATTCCTACTGAGCAAAACGGTCTCCGTAGCAATGTGAGCGGCTTTGTTCCACACCCTGCTGGTCACCACCGCTTGTATAGCGTCACCAAGCAGTAACTGTACTGACGCTAGACTAGCTCACTGAATAGTTAATGATGCGCTGAGGTAGTAAGCCTCGGCGCATTCTTATACAAATACTAAGAGTTTTTTGGTGAAGATGAGTTGTCATTAATGACGTCAAAAATCATCGAGATTGAGGTCTTAAAGCTCAGTAAATGGTAACCTGTAAGTATCATGTGACAATGTTATGCTTAATCAATGTAACTCCAAGACGATTTGAGTGAATGTCTATTATTTTTTCAAGGTTATCATCACAGGTTTTGAGGTGAATTAAACTACCATGTTGCAATATATTATTCGGCGTATCTTGCGTATAATTCCGGTGATGTTCGGGGTGAGTATTATTGTCTTTGGCATTATGTACTTAACTCCCGGCGACCCAGCGCTACTTATGTTGGGCGAAAACGCGCCTGAAGAACAGTATGCCGCTTTGCGCGAAGAACTTGGCTTAAACGAGCCTTTTGTTGTTCAGTACGGGCTTTGGCTGGGGCGAGTAGTGCAGCTAGATTTTGGGCGCTCGATTCGTTCTAACCGCCCGGTGTTAGCAGAAATTCGCTCGAGGTATCCTGCGACAGTTGAACTGGCCATTGTAGCCATTTTATTAGCGGTGCTTATTGGTGTACCTATTGGCGTGTTTTCAGCTACACGGCCCGCCTCTGTTGCAGACAACGTGGCTACAGTAGGTGCGCTAAGTGGCCTTGCCATGCCAGTATTTTGGCAGGGACTCATGGCAATCCTAATTTTTTCGGTCTGGTTGGAATGGCTACCAGCATCTGGGCGGTCGCCTACAGGTTTGCGTTTAGGAAGTTGGCAGTTTGGTCATTGGAAAGAGTACATATTACCTGCTTTGACGTTAGGCACAAGTGCAGTAGCTGCCATCACTCGGATGATGCGTTCAACCATGCTCGAGACCATTGACCAAGACTACGTTCGCACAGCTAAAGCCAAAGGATTATTGCGTGGATCGGTCCTTTACCACCACGCACTTAGAAATGCTTTGCTACCCGTAGTGACCGTGGTGGGCTTGCAATTTGGTAACTTGTTGGCTGGTGCTGTCATTACGGAAACTATCTTTTCATGGCCAGGAATTGGCAGTTTTGCAGTGGGGGCGATTCGTGCCAAAGACTTCCCCGTCGTGCAAGGTGTGGTGATGACGTTTGCCTTAACCTACGCACTGGTAAATCTTCTAGTTGATGTTCTGTATGCCTACATCGACCCGCGTATTCGTACCCGTTACAGCAATTAATTGTGACAAGTTTCAGCCATCAATACGCTATTTATTTGAGGAGTAGTCGTGGCCACATCAACAGCTAGTTTGAGCGTTCCTAAAAGAAGACACAGGGAAAACCGTGCGTGGCGGCAATTACGCCGCAATCCGCGGACTATTTTTGGCATAGTAGTCATTGTGATTATTGTGTTGGCTGCTGTGTTTGCACCGTTTGTGAGCCCATATGAACCGAATAGTCAAAATTTGCGCAGCCGCTTAGAAGCACCTAGTGCAACACATTTACTAGGCACCGACGAATTTGGGCGAGATGTGCTCAGTCGCATTATTTTTGGCGGGCGCGTGTCGTTGCAGGTGGGCTTTATTTCGGTGGGTATTGCGCTGGTTATTGGTGGTGGCATGGGGCTTTTGGGAGGCTATTACGGCAAACGGGTCGATAGCGTCCTCATGGCGATTGTGGACGTATTACTTGCCTTGCCTGCGTTTTTGTTAGCGCTAGCCATTATTGCAGCACTTGGTCCGGGACTCATTAACGTGATGATTGCAGTGGGTATTGCCAATATTCCGGCGTTTGCACGCATTACTCGCTCAGCGGTGCTGACGGTGCGCGAGCAGGACTTTGTAGCAGCGGCACTGGCAGCAGGCTCGAGCGACCTGCGGGTCATGCTCAAGCACATCATTCCCAATGCCCTAAGCCCAGTAATTGTCCAAGTCACCCTGTCGTTAGCAGGTGCCATTTTGGCAGCAGCGGGCTTAAGCTTTTTAGGTATGGGTGCGCAACCTCCTACGCCAGAGTGGGGCAGCATGTTAAGTAAATCCCGCCCGTTTATTCGCGACGCCCATTGGGCGGTCACCTTTCCGGGGCTAGCCATCGTGATTACCGTGCTTGCACTAAACTTTGTCGGTGACGGCCTCAGAGACGCCCTTGATCCCCGTAAAAAGAGATAAAAAAAGCGCTGACGTGTAGGTGACGCCAGCGCAACATTATCAAGTTGTAGGGTTTGATTAGGCGATAAAGCTGTACCCTAGCCCGGCAACAAGTGAGCCAATAAGCGCCAGACCGACGTACCAGATGAACACGGGGCGTTTGACTAAGGGAAATACAGCCATGGCTGCAGGGATGCTGGTAGCAGCACCTGCGGTTAAAAATGCCAGCCCAGCACTTGGGGACATGCCTAGGTCAATAAGCCCGGCAATGGTGGGAATAGCAGCGTAGCCGTTGAGGTAAGCAGGCACGCCTATGAACGTTGCCATGGGTAGCGTCCACCACGTGCCACCGCCTAGCCATGCACCGACGAGGCTGGCGGGTAGGTAGCGTAACATCAAACTCTCGAGCACAAACGCAAGGACGAGCCACTTGCTGAGTTGAAGACCAGTTGTGCGCACAGTCTGCCAAAAGCTAGCCCGCCGAGATTCATCTTGCCAAAAGCGCCAGACAATAGGTTGTTCAGCTAGGCTGCGTTTAGCACTGCAACCGCAAGGTTTAGCGGAGTCTTTTAGAGGTGAGATGAAAAGTCCACGCCGCTCGAGCCCCCACGTTGCAAAGCCAGCAGCTAGCCCAATACCTAGCGCGGTGACTAACCTAGCTACCGCAAACCCCAACCCCAACTCAGCACTACTGAGCCAAAAAATTTCTGGGCTCATCAGGGGTGAGGCCAGCCAAAACGCCATGATGGCAGGTAAGGGCATACCGGCAGCTAGTAGTGCAGCAATGACCGGAATCACGCCACAGGAGCAAAAGGGTGAAAGCGCGCCAAACGCGGCAGCACTGGTAATCACCGTGGTCATACGCCCTTGTAAGACGCGCCCAAGTTGTTTGTCTAGCCCACTGGCGTTCACCCAACCAGCTAGCAGTAATGACATGAGCAAAAACGGCAAAATACCAACAAAATTTTGAATGGCAAATTGAACACTGATGACGCCCTGTTGAGGTATGACTACAAGTAATACAGTGATGAGGATGAGAATAGCTAGCCAAACGCGGTCAAATTGGCGCAACTGGCGCAAGTTAGGTAGTTTTAGTCCTGAAACGGTCATGTTGGTCCTCCAAGTGAGTTATTCAGGTTTTTGCTGAGAGTGGTTAAGATACTTGTGCCTAGCTAAAGCTAAGTGCAACACGTAGAAGCTTGTGCAGGTTGAGGTGTGCAGCAAGAGGATGTAGTTCCATCTACTAAGAAGCTAGCCTGCTGTAGCCTAGGTTTACAGCCAACTTGAGGCGGCTCGAGCCCAACCTCAATCACCTCATCTAGCAGGTGGATGCCAGCAATGTTGTACTGGACAGTCGGGTGCTGCGCGTCGCCATATTCAATGCGTAAAGGTACATCAGCTTCCAATTGAGAACCTACCTTAGCTTTAGCTAAAATACTCAAAAACTTTTGCCCACTCATAGCTGGTTTGGCTGTCTTAAGCTCGCCTGAAGGTGACCACAATTGCACGATGATTTCTTGCCATGTGTGCGTGCCGTGTCCGCAGTCAAGTGATTCAATGGTGGCACGTTTAACTTCGGTGACATGAAAATCATCAGGAACTAGCTGCTTACCGTTCAACATAAACTGCAAAGGTTTGGCAACATCCAAATCTGGTGATGTCAAGTGCGTGGCCTCAGGTGAGTTAGGTGTGGTTGGTGCAGGTGTTACGACATTCAAATATTCCATCAGTGGACTCCTTTTAACTAAATAACTAGAAAAACCGTTATAGCATGCCAAAAAAATTTACGGGACAAGCTCAGCGGCAACATTTTCAGTAGTAGCGTTAGGTTGACAGGTTTGGCACGCTTCCTCCTCTAATTCATCTGCACAACAGGTGGCGTAAAGAAAATCAGTAAGGTCGCGCATGGTGTCAAAGTCGGCACAACACACAACACTAGTACCTTTTTTGCGCGGCGCAACCAAGTTGGCCTCAATAAGTTTGTTGAGATGATGGCTTAGGGTGGAACGGGGGATGTCGAGGCGCGCTTGAATGTCACCAATGTTTAGACCGTGCTGCCCGGAACGCATAAGCGTTCGGTAGATGCTGAGCCGGGCAGGATTGCCGAGGGCTGCTAGCGCAAGGGCTGCTTGGTCGTGTTCCACATTTGGAGTGTATCACGTCAAGACGGTTGAGTCAACCATATAACTAGTTATATGGTTATTCTGTAGTCGACTAAATCTGCTGATGGCGCTTACAAACTTTGAACCTGTGATGCTGTTTAGTTGGGGGTTTAGCCACAGGTGGCACGCTTACCGAGTTTTATCTGTGCGCAGTTGTGTGAGGTAAGTGCAGACACATTATCGCCTTGAACACGTCACCAACTTGAAAGATTAGGGAAGGGTTACCTGGACACGGGCGTCACCAATCTGAAAGCTGTACTGACCGGGCATAACGGTTAGGGGTGCATCCCCTGAGATGTCACCGGGGATGATGGCAAGCTGGGCTGTAGGTATCTCTAAGGTGACTGTTTGTGTATCACCAGGCTCGAGCCTCACCTTGCCAAACCCGACAAGTTCACGTACAGGTGTGAGCACGCCTACGGGCGGATAACTCACAAAAGCCTGCACAACCTCACTACCTGCTATTTCGCCAGTATTACTGACCTCAATACTTAGCTGAATGCTGTCAGCCTCGAGGCTTGTTGTTAAGTTTTGGCTGCGAAATATCGTGTAACTAAGCCCGTAGCCAAACTCATAAAGTGGGTCATAAGCTGCGTTGGGAAGTACATCGTAGGTGAGGGGTAACTGCCCTGTGTGACGCGGCCAGCTAAACGGCAAGTTGCCGCTGGGATTGTAGCGTCCAAAGAGGACATCTGTCAGTGCTGTGCCTGCTTC
>JBCCOX010000300.1:0-6207 GCA_039025155.1 Deinococcota bacterium
AAGGCGGCACGTTAATGTCAAACACACCTACATCAAATGCGGCAACTTCAGCTACTTCAGCACCCTCTCAACCAACCTTGCAACATGCACGCCGCGCCACCTTACAAATTTTTTTGATTAACGGTGTGTTGCTCTCGAGCTGGGTTCCGCACATTCCTCTTGTTCAGGCCCGCTTGGGCTTAGGTGAGGGCATGCTTGGCCTAGCCCTGCTTGCAACTGCCATAGGTGCCATTTTGGCGATGCCCGTTAGTGGTCTGCTGAGCAGCCGCTTGGGGAGTCGCCGCATCACGACCATCACAGCACTCCTGTTTTGTATCGCCTTACCCTTACCTGTACTTGCACCTAGTTTCGTCACGCTAGCAGCCGCACTATTTTTCTTTGGTGCTTGCACGGGGTCTATGGATGTTGCCATGAACGCCCAAGCTGTCGCGGTTGAAAATCACGCCAAAATACCTGTTATGTCGTCATTTCATGGCTTGTTTAGCATTGGGGGGCTACTGGGCTCGAGCGTGGGTGGGCTAATCCTGAACGCAGGTATTGCTCCTGCAACCCATGTGTTACTGGTAAGCAGCCTTATGTTGGTTGTCACAATCTTGACGGCACGAGGGTTTTTAAACAAGCAGCACGAAGCCGTTCACACAGGCGCAACCTTTGTCTTACCCAAGGGCCCACTTTTGGCCCTTGGGCTCCTTGCCTTTCTCGTGTTAATAGCTGAGGGCGCCATGGCCGACTGGAGTGCCGTTTATTTGCGCAACGCCCTGCAAACAGGCCCCGGCTTAGCAGCAGCTGGCTACGCAGCGTTTTCACTGATGATGGCCATAGGTAGACTTACCGGCGACAAACTCATTGCCAATGTTGGACCCGTTATGCTCACCAGAGTTACCGCACTCATTGCCGCTCTAGGCTTGGGTTTAGGGCTTATTGTCCATCACCCCATTGCCGCGATTATTGGGTTTGGTTGTGTTGGTTTGGGACTTTCCAACCTCATTCCCGTGCTTTTTAGCGCTGCAGGAAACACCCCGGGCGTTCCTACTAGCACGGGGATTGCGGCGGTTGCCACAGCAGGTTACTTTGGCTTTTTAGCAGGCCCACCACTCATCGGGTTACTAGCTGAGCTTTTTGGCTTACCCGTTGCCCTTGGGATGGTAGCTGTAGCTGTTTTTGTGGTTGCAGTGTTTGCACATCTGACCCAGCCGCGTCACGCTCCCGTTAGAGCAAGTTCGCCTTTGATTATCGAAAAGTGATGATCTAGACCCCATGATGATTCTTCTCTAGGGTTTAGTGTCGTTTAGCCAAGCTACAGGACTACAAGCTCAGCCACTTACCTAGGTCTTGTATCAAACATGTTCTGAACGAGGAGTTTGCATTTTTGCAACTCATGAGTATCAGATATACTTCTTTATGCTAGACAGTATAAGAGAAATAGGTGCTGCATTTTGGACACTAGCCTCGGGCTTTTTAGCGATTGTCATAGGCGTTTTTCCACTCGTCATTGAAGTAAGAAAGACAGATTCAGACGTAAAATGGGGGTTTTGGTTACTTCTTGCGTTTGGGTTTTCTATCATATCGTTTGCTCTAGGCATGATGCTGCAACAAAACATTTCTAGCGCTTCACAGCTTAGGCTAGAGGTAGCAAGAGAAAATGAGACCCTTCAAAAGATAGCGATACAAGATGAACTTAATGATGCACAGCAAGAGATTGCAAGATTACGTCTGCAACTCAGCCCGTCTCAAGAACTCTTAAATTTTGACGGTGCTTGGCGTCTGAGTGAGTTTGAGTGTACCTACCTTCCCCACAATGAAGAAACAGACACAAATTTTACCTGTAGTTTTTCTGTGTACAACCCTCTTGAGGGTGGCACAATTGGCATTAGAATTACTCCTGCACATCCCACGTATTTTACATCTAAAGGGATTACCTACCAAGCAATTTCTGTGATTGTTGGCAATTCACAGTCCGACGCTTTACTAGATGCATATGTTAATTCGGGAAGAAAAATCCCTGTTCAGCTTTTCTTTGGTAATGTTGAAGAAAATATTGATTTTATTACAAACTTGTCTATAAGCTTAGCGTCTGGAACTTCTGATGAAAGTGCTACTGCTACAAATGTCCCTGTATATTCTGCTCGATAATCCTTTTTATGCTTTAACCGTTATGCCATCGAAGATTAGATTTTTGGAACGGGTTACTCGAACCATGAGCCTAGGTATCCGTCATTAACAACTTACGTCTTCACCCCGTCGCCACAACTCAACAGCGTTAGCGATAAACGCATCAATCTGGGTGTCTTCAATTTTAGTCGTTTTTTTGAAACGAATGCAGCCTTTGCCCATGTCTAAGCCCGTTAGTAACTTGCCGTCTGGGTCTATCTTTTGAATATCTCCGACGTACAAGCTCACATAACTTTTTTGGGCATTTAGATGAAACAGGGCTTCAGCATCTGTATTTTCTGCATCTGGCGCACCATACGCGAGCATTTTGTACTTAATAAACTCCCTAAGGTCTGGACCGCTCGAGCAAATCATCTCTCTGAGTACAAGGAGTTTCTCACGCCGCCAGTCGTCAGCAAGTTGAGCTAGGTAGTCTTCGGGGTTAGCTGCGTCATACTGCACGATAAATCCTCCTAATAAACACATTACTTTCGTACTCGAGCCTAAAGGTAGCACACTCTCTAAGCAAACAACTAACACGTATTTGTGACCTGCTGCCAGCTTATCTCTCGGGTCATAATGGGCTGATTATTGTGGTGTAAATGGGTTTGCTCTCAACGACCTAAGCATTTGCCCAAAGCTGCAACACTACAATATCTAATGTCATTCTAATAACATCTTGTGAGCTAGCATGAGCGCTATTTAAGCAAAAGCATCATATGGCTCGAGGGTGACCTCACCCCACTGACTTAAAAGTGTATGCCTTAACTCACGCGCCGCATCAACAATTGCTGGGTAGTGCGTCTCTATGTTTGATGTTGTAATGAGCAAGTTAAGGCGCTGCAATATTCGCGCTCGAATTGAGTTGATACCCCATTCTTGGTCTTCTACTTTGATATTTTTAGACCATTGGAACGTGTGAAATGTCCACGCTACAAGAGCATCTGCCATCATGCGATTAAAGACATCATCATTTAATACTTCGGGAATGGCGTGTCCAGCTTCTTCGCGGTAGACATGCTCGAGCTGTTCAATCACATCACGAGGCAAGGTAGCACTGCACCAACACGTTGGAAAAGGAAGGCGTGCAAAGCTTGCATCAACACCTACACTCATGAGCCCAGAAAACTCAAAATCAATAAGTTTCAGGACGCCATTTGAAAAAACCCAGTTGTCAGGACAGGCATCAGCATGACCAAAAACGGTGAGCGTACTGGGCTGCATAAATTGCTTTTTAAGCACTGTAAGCTCGTTATGAAATTCAGCGGGCATAGCTTGAATGTGCACTTCAAGTTGCTCTACACCATTAGCTAGACCCGCCAAAATAGACTGACTCACTGCGCCATCCCAATTGAGGTCATGTGCTCGCCTCAGCTCGCGGTACTTGTCTAGGTACTTAACGGACACTCCATGCAGATGACCTAGTAAGCGCATCATTTGCTCTAAAGCCTCAGTTGCATCTCGGGAACTACCGTCTAGCAAAGGGTCAACCAAACTGTTATCGTAAAGTTCAGCCTTAGGGTTAATGTCTTCCATGACAAAAAGCCCTGCGTGTGTGTCTCCACCTAAAAAGCGTGGGGCGAGTCCTTCACCTGCAAATACCTCAGAGATAAACTCGAGCCCAGCCCAATCATCTAAAAATCCACGCGCCCCAAATGCCTTAGGCTTCGTCACATCAAAAAGATCAGGGTCACGCTGTTTGACAATAACCGAGTCAGGTGTACCAGTACCCTCGAGGTTCACACGCCACAAGATGTTGCGTCTTTCCGGTTTGGTAAGCCGCGCGATGCTGTTGCTGTAGACATAAGGAAATCTGTGTTTAAGAATGCGCAGACTTGTCTCTAGAACAGTATTGGCTAAAGTATTAGGGTCAGACATGAGGTTAGTTTATTTCATTAACAAGGGCATAAGGATTTTTACAGTCAAATTCGTTTTTCAAAATGACACAAAAGAATATCAGAGCCTTGAGAACTGTAAGTTATAATCAACTCAATGCGCGTTCTCTTTGCAAGCAGTGAAGTCTATCCATTCAGCAAAACCGGCGGCTTGGGGGATGTTGCCGGGGCGCTGCCCGAAGCCCTCGTGCGCGAAGGTCACGAGGTGCTGGTGGTCTCACCGTGGTACAAAACCCTCAAAGGTCAGCAGCCGCTTTGGATTGGTGACGTGCTTGTGCCTTTTGGCGGCGAAGACAATGGTGACATGACCATTGGCGTGGGTGAGCTTATTAAAAACGGTGTCCGCTATGCGTTTGTGGGTCACGACGACTTCCAACACGATCGCATCTATACCGATGACGATGCCCGGCGCTTTGCACGGTTTACGCGGGCCATTCCGCAGGTAGCAGCCAGGGTCAACTTTGTGCCAGATGTCGTTCACGCCAACGACTGGCATACCGGCTATTTGCCGATGCTGCTCGAGTACGGTTGGCAGCTCCCGCCGGGCTTTGTCCGTCCGGGCACGGTGTACACCCTTCACAACGTGCAATACCAAGGCTATGCGCCACTAGATGCACCCCTGCAGTGGCTCAACCTACCTTACTGGTTGCGTGATAGCTGGTTAAACTACTTTGGCGCGTCGAACGCGATGCAAGCTGGCATCGGCTTTGCAAGTCACGTGACCACCGTAAGCCCAACCTACGCCAACGAAATTAAAACAAGCGAGTTTGGCTACGGCTTAGACGGTAGCTTTAACAGCATTAACTGGAAACTCACAGGGATTTTGAACGGCTTAGATAAAGATGTCTGGAACCCGCAGCAGGACAGCTATTTAGGTCATCCCTACAGTGCTAGCGATCTATCTGGCAAAGCGCAAGAAAAACACTCACTTTGTGAGCGCTTTGGCTTGGACGACGCGCGGCCGCTGGTTGGGGTGGTCTCGAGACTCGTGGATCAAAAAGGCATTGACCTTGTCTTAGACGGCATCTACCGCATTGTCGAACAGGGCTGGAACGTGATGATCTTGGGGTCAGGGGAAGCGGTGCTTGAAAGTGCTATTCACACAGCAACCAGTGCCCGCCCCGGTCAGATTGGCAGCTATGTTGGCTACGATGAAGGCTTTGCGCATCATATTTATGCGGGTGCAGACGCGCTGCTGATTCCTAGCCGCTTTGAACCTTGCGGCTTAAACCAAATGATTGCCATGCGTTACGGCACCTTGCCGATTGCGAGGGCAACAGGCGGCTTGCGCGATACGATTGAACACTGGCGCACAGGCTTTTTGTTTGACCACGCCACCCCTGACGGCGTGTTGTGGGCCTGTTCAGAAGCTATAAAAGTTTACCGCGACCAACCTGAACACTGGCAGTATATGGTGCAACAAGCTATGGCTGAAGATTTTAGTTGGCAGCGTTCAGCACGCGCCTATGGGGATATTTATGAGATGGTACAACGTGCATGAGTGATGACATTGGCGCTAATACTCACGATCACACTATGACGAATGACACTACCTACTCGTGGCAAGATTGGCTCGAGCAAGGCAACGCTAGCGCCGCCCTACGTACCTACCTAGAGCGCGGGGGCGGCAGCATGGAAACTGAAAACGGCTTGCGCGATTTGGTCAGTATGCAGCGGGCCCTGCGCGGCAAACAGTGGCAACGAGCCAAAGACGAGTTAAGCGGCGGCAGTGAAGATGTACCTAACAAAGATACTCTCACGCTGACGGCGTTGGTTGACCGTATTTCACTCAAACAAGGGGTTGAAGCGCTCGAGGCCAGTAATGAGTTGCTCGAGCAACGCAAACCAAATGACGCCCTAGTACAACTCGAAAGCATTGACTTACCCTTACTGATGGCCGAGGTTGACACCCAACGCGGCACAGCGCTTATTTTTCAAAATCAGTTAGACGATGCCAAACGTGCGTTTGAACAAGCACTTGAACGCGACCCCAACCATTACCGGGCGCTTACCAACTTGGGAAATGTGGCGCTCGAGCAAAACAAGATAGATGATGCCATCAGCTACTATCAAGCTGCGCTGCGCATCAACGAAAACTTTTCAAACGCCCACCACAATCTTGGTGTCGCCTATCGCCGCAACGGTGAAATTGGCAAAAGCG
>JBCCOX010000301.1:0-6206 GCA_039025155.1 Deinococcota bacterium
ATGAGGCTTGTTAAGTGACTTGAAGACCGTCTTAAACGTTTTCTACATTTGAGGACTTTTAAGACGGCTTCTTGAATGCTTGATGATTCCACGAAGGACAGCAGCATTGAACATCAGTCAGCTTTTATGTTCCTGAATGCCCGTAATGATAGCTAATCAGCGCTCGAGACCCCATCTTCACGTACGTCCACAAGGAGGTGAATCTTGTTACAATACTTTACAAAACGAATCCTTTATATGATTCCCACGTTATTTTTTATTAGCCTTGTATCTTTTTTTATTATTCAATTGCCTCCGGGTGACTATGTAACAACATTGGCAGCTAACTTTGCGGCCCAAGGCGAAGCCGTTGACGATGCAACAGTGGCGCAGTTAAGGCGCATTTACGGCCTCGACAGACCCATTCATATTCAATACTTTTTGTGGATCAGTAAGATCATTTTTAGAGGGGATTTTGGGCAATCGTTTGATTGGGGCGCACCTGTAAGTGACCTTATTTGGGGTCGTTTGGGGCTCACCCTCATGATTTCGACATCAACCCTCTTGTTCATATGGGCAGTAGCGTTGCCTATAGGTATTTACTCTGCTGTTAACAAATATTCTGTTGGTGACTACATTGCTACGTTTGTTGGGTTTATTGGCTTGGCCGTACCCAATTTTTTGCTGGCACTCATTCTTATGTATATAGGGTTTAGATACTTTGGGCAGAGTGTTGGCGGGCTTTTTTCACCTGAGTATATTGATGCCCCTTGGAGTTGGGGGAAATTTGTGGACTTGCTTGCACATCTGTGGATACCGGTTGTGGTGATTGGTACAGCAGGCACAGCAGGGCTAATAAGAATTATGCGTGCGAATCTTTTAGATGAACTTTTTCGGCCTTACGTGACGACGGCCAGGGCTAAAGGCTTAAAAGAACGCAGCTTACTTGCCAAATACCCTGTTCGCCTTGCGCTCAACCCGTTTATTAGTACGGTAGGTTGGGTGTTACCCAGCTTAATATCGGGGGATATTATTGTTTCTGTGGTGCTTGGTCTACCTACTACGGGGCCGCTGTTGCTGCGGGCGCTGCTGGCCCAAGATATGTATTTAGCAGGCGCATTTATTTTGTTACTTTCTGTCCTAACCGTAGTCGGCACGCTTATTTCTGACTTACTGCTTGCCGCTCTAGACCCACGAATTCGTTATGGTTAGGTGTACCAATGAGTGATAGTAATAAAAGCTACCCACACAAGGTGATTGCAAGCGCACCACTAGCAGCGCAGAATGTAGCTAAGAATGAACTCGAGCCCAACCACTCCAACGACGTAGTAGACGACAAGGTTAATGTTGCCAGTCAGTGGCAACTCACGTGGTGGAAGTTGCGCAAACACAAGCTGGCGCTGGTTAGTGGCTATGTTGTTATTGCTATTTATGTGGTAGCACTCTTTGCTGAGTTTTTAGCCCCCAGTTTGCCCGGGAGTTACAGTGCGCGCTACCTTTATGCACCACCGCAAACCCTGCAGTTTTTTGGGCGTACCGAAGAGGGAAAACTGCTACCCATTTATGTCAACGACTACAAGTCAGAAGTTGACCAAGAATCTCTAAGACGAACGTTTGTCATTGATAGAGAGACAAAAATCCCCATTGGACTTTTTGTGAAAGGTGAGCCTTACAAGATGTGGGGGCTGTTTGAGTGGGACAGGCATCTTTTTGGGACGCTCGAGCCCAGGGCTCCCTTCTACCTACTAGGTGCTGACCGGTTAGGACGCGATATATTTAGCCGCACCATTTACGGTACACGCATCTCTATGTCTATTGGCCTCATCGGTGTCATCTTGTCATTAGGTTTAGGCATCTTGTTTGGGGGAATATCTGGCTATTATGGGGGTTGGATAGATGACATCATCCAGCGCACCATTGAATTTTTGCGGTCTATTCCCACAATTCCGCTGTGGATGGGGCTAGCCGCTGCTATTCCCATCACTGTTGGTCCTATAGAAGTTTATTTTTGGATTACCCTCATTTTGTCGCTTTTGGGTTGGACAGGACTCGCACGTGTGGTGAGAGGGCGGTTTTTATCGCTTAAATCAGAAGATTTTGTCATAGCTGCCCGTTTAGACGGCGTGAGCGAACTGCGCATCATCATGCGGCACATGGTGCCTAGTTTTATGAGTCATATTATTGCCAGCATCACCCTAGCCATTCCGGCGATGATTTTGGCTGAAACCTCATTAAGCTTTTTAGGGATTGGCTTGCGCCCACCAGTGGTGAGTTGGGGCGTGCTTCTCCAAGAAGCGCAAAACATTCGCAGTATTGCCACCGCACCGTGGCTTTTCTGGCCTGGGGGTGCGGTCATTATTGCGGTACTGTCACTCAACTTTTTTGGTGATGGGTTAAGAGATGCAGCAGACCCCTATGAATAAGCACCTGACGGTGCATATCGTTGTATGTCTTCCATGCTCGGTGACTACTCCTGTTGAGTCATTAGTCACATAGACTTTAAGAATATATGACGCTAAATCATCACAGGGTTAGCGTGTATAAGCCCGTTTTGCTTAATTGCATTCATATATAATATATGATGCTTGCCACATCACCACAGACATAACGCCGCTAACCACCTCGAACTCTTTTCCAAAATCATCTAGCACATCTATTATCTCTTCTGGAGGCAACATGGCTGAACAACACATTGGCATCATTATGAATGGTGTCACAGGTCGCATGGGCAAAAATCAACACCTCGTGCGCTCTATTTTGGCAATTCGCGATGAAGGCGGGCTCACGCTTACCAATGGTGATACCCTTATGCCTGATCCTATTTTACTAGGACGCAATCCTCAGAAGATGGCAGCACTATCCCAAGAAACAGGTATAGAACGTTGGAGCACTAACCTAGCTGAATGTTTAGCCAATCCGGAAGACACCATCTATTTTGATTCCGTACTCACCCACCAACGTGCTGACAACATCAAACAAGCTATTGCTGCAGGTAAGCACATCTATACCGAGAAACCTATTGCAGACAGTGTGGAAGATGCTTTGGAACTTGCTCAACTTGCTAGTCAAGCAGGCGTGAAACACGGTGCTGTACACGATAAGCTTTACTTACAAGGGTTGCAAAAACTAAAACGCTTGGTTGACGGCGGCTTTTTTGGGCGCATCCTTAGCATTCGAGGTGAGTTTGGCTACTGGGTGTTTGAAGGCGACTGGCAAACTGCCCAGCGACCGAGTTGGAACTACCGCAAAGAAGATGGCGGTGGCATTATCGTGGACATGCTGTGCCACTGGCGCTACGTACTGGATAATACCTTTGCACCTGTTAAATCTGTAAATTGTTTGGGTGCAACCCACATTCCGAATCGCTGGGATGAGCAAGATGACGCTTATGACGCCACCGCAGATGATGCTGCTTACGCGATGTTTGAGCTCGAGGGTGGCATCATTGCTCAAATTAACTCGAGCTGGTGTACCCGTGTTTATCGAGATGAACTTGTTTCATACCAAGTATATGGCACCGAAGGCAGCGCCGTAGCCGGACTACGCGAATGAACAGTCCAACATCGCAGTATGACCCCCAAACCCGTCTGGAACCCAGATATTCCCAATCCTATTGACTTTTACGAAGACTGGAAAGATGTCCCTAACAACCAAGACTTCGGCAACGGTTTTAGAGCGCAGTGGGAAGAATTTTTACGCCATGTGGTGCTAGATACACCTTACAAATACACCTTGTTAGAAGGTGCTAAAGGCGTGCAATTAGCTGAACTTGGCTTGCAGAGCTGGCGTGAGCGCCGCTGGTTAGATGTTCCCTCGCTGACATTATGACTCGCTAACATTATGACTACCGTAGTAAACTTATGTTATGGACGCCTATAAACTAGACAAAACGGCGCTAGTCGTAACTAAGGCAGGCGAACAAGACCCTTTGCAAGAGACATATTTCTGGCTCTCCAAATCTCCGCAGGAACGTTGGGCAGCCGTAGAGTTTTTAAGGCAAGTTGCTTATAACTATGATCCAACTACTGCCCGACTTCAAAGAGTTCTTACAATCTCTCAACGACTACAACGTTAGATATTTGCTTATAGGTGGCTACGCTGTGAGTCACTACGGCTATGTACGCCCAACAGGTGATATTGATGTATGGGTTGCCAATGATGCCATTAATGCCAAAAATATCTATCAAGCAATGACTGCTTTTGGCTTTTCGGGTATTGATGAGACAACCTTCACGCATCCAAGTCAGCTTGTTCAAATGGGTATTCCACCTGTAAGGATAGAACTTGCGACATTTATAGATGGCGTTGAGTTTGAGGCATGTTATCTAAAGCGGCAGATAGAAACATTAGATGGCGTCAGCGTGTCTATCATCAGTCTTGAAGATTTACGTGTCAACAAACAAGCTAGCGGCCGCTTCAAAGATTTGGCTGACCTAGAACATTTACCTGTTTCAATACCTGACGAAAAGGAAAATTCATGATGATTCAGCTACCTGACGAACAGGGGAGACTGTCAACTTACACCTTATCTGAGCCTGTAAGCTATCACATCCCAGAACGGCCTTTCACACAGCGGGTGCTTTACGCAGCCGTTCACGTTGTGGCAGATGAAACTTCAGATAATGGTGAAGGTAAACCTGCTGTCATTGACTGGGATGCAACGCTCGCGTTCCGTCATCACTTGTGGCGCTACGGATTTGGCGTAGCCGAGGCTATGGACACCGCCCAGCGCGGTTTTGGACTTGACTGGGCAGCAACACGGGAACTTATCTCTCGCTCAGTTGCAGAAGCGGCCAAAGTAGACGGCCTCATTGCCTGTGGGGCAGGTACAGATCAACTAGCTGATGACACTTCAAACGTGACACTGGATGATGTTGTATCTGCGTATGAAGAACAAATTGATTACATTGAAACCTGTGGTGGTAAAATTATTTTGATGGCCTCACGGGCGCTGGCAGCCGTTGCTCAAGATGCCAGTGATTACATCAAGGTGTATAGCCATCTACTTGCAAAAGTACAAGCCCCCGTGATTTTGCACTGGCTTGGCGATATGTTTGACCCTAAGCTAAAAGGCTACTGGGGCTCAGATAATTGGCAAGACGCAGGTCATACGCTCTTAGACATCATCAATCACAATGCTAGCAAGGTTGATGGTATGAAGATGAGCTTGCTAGATGCTGATAAAGAAATTTATCTGCGTAGGCGGTTGCCTGATAATGTCAAGATGTACACCGGAGACGACTTCAACTATGATGTGCTTATTCGAGGTGATGAGCATGGATTTAGTCACGGGTTACTGGGAATTTTTGATCCCATTGCACCAGCTGCAGCAGCGGCCATGCACGCGCTCGAGGCAGATGACATAGGCAGCTACAACCGCATTTTTGCCCCCACCGTTCCCTTGTCACGGCATATTTTTGAGACGCCAACCTTTTACTACAAAACAGGTATTGTGTTTACGGCCTACCTAAACGGTCATCAAGATCACTTCAAGATGGTGGGCGGTTTGGAAGACAAACGTACAACCGCGCATCTTGTCAAGTTATTTAAGTTGGCAGATCAAGCTGGATTGTTGCGTGACCCTGAGCTTGCGGTCGCGCGTATGGAAGCTGCTCTCGAGCAACGCATGGCTAGCACCTAAATGCCAGAATTTACAGATACCTCCCGCTTGAGCTTAAATCAGTACACCACCTTTAACTGGTCAACGCAAGACGCCATTGAAGGCTGTGCCAAAGCTGGCCTGAATTGGATTGGCTTATGGCGGGACAAGGTGGCTGCTCAAGGTTTAGCGTCAACAGTCAAATTTCTTGGGGAGCATGATGTAAAGGTCTCGAGCCTCTGTCGGGGTGGCTTTTTCCCCGCAGCCACCAAAGCATCACGACAAGAAGCTATAGATGACAACAAACGCGCTATAGATGAATGTGTGGCACTAGGTACAGACACACTTGTGTTGGTATGTGGTGGCATTCATGCTCATGCTGATGCCGTTGGTACAGATATTGACAGCGCTCGGCAGATGGTCTACGACGGCATTGCTGAACTTATCCCGTACGCCCAACAGGCAGGTGTCAAGCTAGGGATTGAAGCCTTGCACCCCATGTATGCTGCTGACCGCAACGTTATTGTGACGCTTGGTCAAGCCAATGATTTTGCGATGAAGCTCAACGGTGATGCATCCCAACCAGCAGTCGGCGTCATCATTGACTGCTTTCATGTCTGGTGGGATC
>JBCCOX010000302.1:0-6202 GCA_039025155.1 Deinococcota bacterium
CGAGCTTATGGAAAGCTGGACCGCCTCAGAGAGCTTACGCTATCACATGTTATCTGTTGAAGCAGCTATGGTCGCTTACGCCCAGTAATTCGGTGAAGATGTTAATAAGTGGGCTGTGACTGGTTTGCTGCATGACTTTGACTATGAACAACATCCCGACATTGGTCCCGACGGTCATCCTTTTGTTGGGGTTGCTCACCTGCGAGAGCTTGGCTATCCAGAGGATGTGCTTGATGCCATCTTGGGACACGCAGACTTTTCTGGGGTTGCCAGAGAAAGCCTCATGGCAAAAGTCTTGTATGCCTCAGATGAAATTACGGGTCTTATCACGGCTGCTGTCTTGGTACGCCCAGACAAAGACATCGCCAATCAAAAAATCAAAAGCCTCAAAAAGAAGTTTAAAGATAAAGCCTTTGCTAGAGGGGTTAACCGTGAGGATGTAACTCGAGGCGCAGAAGAACTTGGTGTTGACCTGTGGGAGCACATCAGTTTTGTGCTGGAAGCCATGCAGAATAATGCTGAATTGTTGGAGCTAGACGGGCGCTTGGCTGCTTAAGCTAGTTGCTCGTAAGTACTTTAAAATTGGCGCGCCCTTCGCGTCTAAATGGGAAAAGCACAAGCGCAGCGCGCCCGTAGACATCTGCTGCTGGAATGACCCCAAAGTGCCTCGAGTCGCTACTTCCTAGTGGCACGCGGTTATCGCCCAGTACAAAATAATGCCCCGCTGGCACGGTGAGTTCGGCCATCATGTACTCACTTAATCCTTGAATGTAGGTTTCTTCTAAGGCAACATCATCTACAAATACCTGATCATTGTCAATGCGCACCCGTTCGCCGGGTAAGGCAATAAGGCGTTTGATGTAAAGCGTTTCGGAGCTGAGTAGGGGTAGCCAAGACCTGCCTCTACTTGTGGTGTTGACCCTATGGGGCTGTTCAGGCGCATTAAAGTAGATGATGTCACCCCGTTTGAGGGTTTGCCAGCCGAGTTTGGTTAACCATGCGTCTAGTTTAATGACCAGCGCGTAGTCGCCATGATGCAAGGTGGGTTCCATCGAACGCCCAGAAATATGAACTGTGCTTGCCACAAAAACGCTTAGTAAGAGCGCAGCCACAAGAAGCTCGAGCCCAACCCAAGATTTTCGGGTTGAGCGTGGTTGAGCGTGTGCGGAAGGCTTTAATTGGCGGCTGGGTTGCATGAATCTGGGGTGTAGCTCGAGGCTAGGTAATTACCAATAGCTCAGCTTAATTGTCGTTCAGCACATCAAACGCTTCAGGTGGGCGGAGTACTTGCCAGTTCATACTACCCGCTCGCATAGGCGGCCAAATAAGGGCAGTGGCGCGCCCGGCTATGGTCATGCGCCGGATAGGTCCAAAGTACCTCGAGTCTTCACTGCCTCCAGCTGCACTTTCGCGGTTATCACCCATTACAAATACCTGATTTTCCGGGATGATGATTTCGTGGACAAAAGGCTCACCCTCAGGAACATCTTCTGGTAAAGGTGCAAGCGCGTCTAACACGCCACCATAAAAAAGCTGAACATAGGTGTCGTTTACATCCACCGTTTGGTCGCCACTAAAACTGCTGGTGCGTGGTGCTAGACCGCGAAAGCCTGTCACCTCACCATTTTCGACTTTAATTATTGGGAAATTCACGGGATCAGGTGTAATTTCACCCGTTTCGGTAATGAAACTTTGGTCAATGGCAACGTCATTCACAAAAACCTGCCCGCGCTCAATGCGTAAGCGGTCGCCTTCTACTGCAATTAAGCGCTTAATGAAAAATGGTCTGCGGTCGCGTACTTGGGCAGATGGTGCATTCGCGGGTTCACGCACCACGACAATTTCGCCGCGTTGATATTCCGGTAATAGCCCAGCCCGCCGCAACCAGGTGTCGTATTTAGGAATAAACACGCGGTCACCCGAAAATAGAGCTTCGGGTAACTGCCCACTACCACCATTTAGGTTGGGGCGCATGGAGCTACCGACCACGCCAACGGTGGTAAAGATAAACGTCACAATCAAAAACGCAATAACAAGCGCTTCAGCGTAGCCGCGAACTTCGCGCCACAAGCGCTGTTGCCAAGTGAGTTTTTGAGTCGGTTTTTGACCTGCTGATGACCCTTGTTTTTTAGACTTAGTGCGTCCTTGTTGTTTCTTAGTTGTGTCTTCAGATGCCGCGTCTGGCGGTGTTTTAGAAGAAGGTTGAGCCTTAGCGGCTTTGCTTTGTGCCATAGGCTTCACTGTACCCTGTTGAGGCGTGCGCGCGCAGGCACTATCAGACAGAAGTGAGGGGATGCTTGTCATCAACAGTTCACAGATTTATCTTTGATGCGACAAGGCAGATGACAAGCCCTCTCATATTCCTCAGCGGATTATCAGTAAACTATTAAATTTAACCCACTAAGCTAAAATTTTCTAATATTCAGACTTCTTATCTAAAACTCAGGTCTGTGCCACGTTCGGCGTTCATGATGGAGAGAGCCGAACAACAGGAATGATCTGATTACTAGGTATATGAGGAGACTTAAATGCGTATGTTCTTTAATGGTAAAACCTTACTAGCCCTTGTGATATCGATAATGCCAATAGGTTTTTCTCAAACTGTTATTCCACCTGCTGCTCCTCCTGCAGCTGTGATAACAGCTATTAGTACTGCCCCAGAAGGAGCCACTATTATTTTCAATGCTCCAACATACGGTCCTTTTGCAGCTACCATCAACATAGGCCCTCCTGATACCATTGCTACACGTCTTACTTTTGTTTCATCTGTCAATAGTACAACCTTAATAGGTGGTGGCCCAGGTCCGGTATTATCAGTCAATCCTGGTGCCAACTTTAGTTGTATGGGGATTGATTTTCAATACAACAATGGTGGACCATCTCGTAATACACATGTTGCTGTGGTGGGTGGCGCTGGATTAGTACCCACAAATGTATCTATTGATAATTGTAGTTTTAGTGGTGGTATCCGTAATCCACTTGCTGCTCAGCCGGCTGGAGATGGTCTCGTACTTACAGGGGACGTAACAGGAACAATTGTAAACAGTCGGTTCACAAATAACGGGGGGAATGGTATTACAGTTGGTCCTAATGCTTTACTTCCAGCTAATCCCACTAGACCCAATATTATGCGAAATATTATTAGCAATAATGGAGGTGCGGGTGTTTTTATTGCAACTCCTGCAACACCATTGTTAGAAGACAACAAAATTGATTCCAACCGTGGTTCTGGTGTTTTCTATACAGGGATTCAGGGTGGACGTGCCCCTAACAATGGTGGACTTGCTCGCAACAACATTGTGGACACTAATAATGTCAATGGGTTCACAATTACTAATTCAGCCTCGCCTATTATTGACAGTAATGCTGTTTTTAATAATGGTAGTGATGGTTTTAATGTTCGTAATAGTGCCAGTCCACGTGTCGAAAATAATGAAGTTCGTGGTAATACACGTGCTGCTTTTGAGCTTGGTATTGCTTCGGCTGGAACATTTGATAACAACCTCTGTCAGGGAAATCTAGGTACTCAAATAGGTGGTCCAGCGGTTGGCGACAGTTTTTTTCAGCAACGCTCAAGTACAGCGATAATAGGAGCCACTACGGCGAATACGGGCTGTTTGCCTCGCTAAGTTAAGCTCTTAAAGAGACATTTGGTTTAACTTGCAATTACTTGCGCTATATATGAATGATGCTTAGTGAAGCATAACTGATTAAGCGGGTACGTTTAAAGCCAAAATAACTGTGGTAACGAAGACGCTTGGTAGACCCTAACTTTCGGTGTGCCAAGCATTTTCTATTGAGTTACATTAAGCTCTCATGTAGCTCAAAAATTTTTAAGGATATTGTCAAAATTCACTCATTAAGCTCAAAAAGTGCGATTATTCAGACTTCTTATATAAGTCTCAGGCTGGAGTCACACTCATCCTGCATCATAAAACTACCTAAAAACGGCCAAGCTAGATGTTCTGTTGTGTTTGATCTGTTTAGAGGTGATTTTAGGAGGTTGGCATGAGATTTTGTAGCAAAGTTGGTACGGTAGTCGTTCTTTTACTTTTATCGGTGGGGTTTGCTCGAGACGTTATTGTACCTGCAAACGCATCTCGAGACGAAGTGCAACGTTTAATCAACGAAGCAGGCAGCGGGGACACAATTGTATTTGAAGGCGGTTCTTATGGACCTTTTGATGCAAGTCTGGTTGTAACGGACACAAACCTTTCCTTTGTATCACGCATAGGGCGTACCTCAATTAGCAATGATGGTGATGGTCCCGTGCTGCGCGTACAAAACGGCAGTAGTTTTAGCTGTACCAATATTAGCTTTGAATATGATGGTCGTGGTACAGACCGCAATACGGATGTTGTCGTTGTGACAGACGGTTTTGTGTCCATTCAGAGTTGCAACTTTAGTGGCGGCGTTGAAAATCCCTTAGCAAATCCACCGCTTGGTAGTGGGCTATTGCTTTCAGGAGATGTCACGGGTGCAATTGTAGATAGCACGTTTACCAACAACGAATTTAACGGCATCACCGTACAAAACAATGCCTTGCCCGGTAACACAGCGGGTGTCAACATCATGCGCAACATTATTACTAATAATGGTCACGATGGTGTTTTGGTTAGAGGTAATGCCACACCCTTGCTCGAGAGCAACAAAATTAACGCTAACCGTGAAGATGGCGTGAGTTATGAAGATACCTCGAGCGGGCTTGCTCGCAATAACATTGTAGATGGCAATGGTGATGACGGCTTTGACATTACCGATAGTGCTACCCCCACCGTTGAAATGAACACGGTATTCTTAAACGGTGATGATGGTTTTGAAATCAGCGTGTTTGCAGCACCAGACATTATGGGCAACGATGTTCGTGACAACGAAGATGTGGCATTTTCCTATGAATATATTGCAGGTGGCACCATTGATGGCAATACCTGTCAAAACAACAGGGGCACACGCTTTGTTCCTATTGGTGACGGCGACGTGATACTAGTACCGACTACATCTGGCCTCGTGCTGAATGTGGGTGTTAACAACGTGAACTGTACGGTTACTGTTTACTAACCTCTTTTTTAGCGGTTGTTATTTGCCCAGCTTGTGGTTGCAAGCTGGGCATTTTTATGTTGAGAAAGTTGCGGACATTCTGCCGTGGGCTTGGCCTGTCAAACATGTCATACTAAAGCCACTGTGATAGACCTCAAAGAGAAAGTTATTATTATTACCGGTGCTGGCGGTGCAATTGCTGGCTATGCAGCAGAAGCCTTCTCAGATCAGGGCGCGCGCCCATTGCTGGTGGATAATGACCCCATTCGTGTACAAGGGTTAGCTGCCTCTATTGGTGCAATGCACTTAGAAGCAGATGTCAATACGCCAGCCGGTGCTGAAGCTATGGTCAAAGTTGCTAAAGAACGCTACAACCGCGTGGACGGACTTATTCATTTGGTGGGAAGTTCTTGTGCTGGGCAAGTTCAAGACTTACAAGCAGATACCTATGATGATGTGTTTGATAGCAATATGCGCACCCTGTTTTATGCTACTAGAGCTGTGCTGCCCGAGTTACTTTCACGCAATCAAGGGTTTATTGCGGGGGTTGCGTCTAAAGATGCATGGTTAGGCTCAGGAACTGCTGGGGCCAGTTTGTTTGCAGCGGCTAAAAGTGCGGTGGCAACGTTTTTGCATTCACTGGATCAAGAACTGCGCGGGACCAATATTGGCGTGTCGATTATTTACCCCATGGGACTTGTAGATACTGCTGAAAACCGCCGTAGCGTAGGGCGTAAAGAGCTTGGTTCACTGATTGACATTCGCCGTATTGCCGATATTCTGGTGACCTCTGCACAGTTTGGCCCGGGCGCGCGCTTGGTGGACTTACCTGTGTATCCCTCGAGCGTCTCTACAGAAGATCATTAAAGGACATACACCTAATGCCTCAAAAACTTATTGATCTACGTTCAGATACCGTCACCAAACCCACCCCGGCCATGCTTACGGCCATGACCTCTGCCTCACTTGGCGATGATGTTTACGGCGAAGACCCAACCATCAATGAACTTCAGACGACTGTGGCTGAACTAGCAGGCTTTGAAGCAGCCCTCTTTTTGCCAAGCGGCACTATGAGCAATCAAGCGGCCATTGCAGCGCATACCGAGCGTGGTCAAGAAGTGATTGCACCTTACGGCGCGCATATTTACGAATACGAACCCGGTGC
>JBCCOX010000303.1:0-6202 GCA_039025155.1 Deinococcota bacterium
TCTTGGGTAACTAAGTCAAACGACCAGCCCCCCAACTTACCCATGCTTTGGGCATCTTCTAAGAACTGCTGGCTTTCAAGGAGTTGCGCTTCAACTTGCTTCATGTCGGTGATGTCTTGTTGAGTGCCAACAAGCTTAACAACCTTGCCGTTTTCAAGGACAGGTCTACCGATGGCACGTACCCAGCGCCGGTTACCTTGAAGGGTCGTAATCTCAAGCTCGAGGTCATAGGGTTCAGCATGTTCCATAGCTTGGGCAATGGCGTTCTGAAGCATACTCGGATCTTTATAGAACGACATAACGAAAGGCAGCGTTAACTCACTCTCATAGGGGGATTCCATAATGTCATAGACCTGTTTTGACCACGCAATGTCTTGGGTTGCTAGATCAAAGGACCAACCGCCCAACTTACCTATGCTTTGGGCATCTTCAATGAACTGCTGACTTTCAAGAAGTTGGGCTTCAACTTGTTTCATGCCGGTGATGTCTTGATGAGTACCGACCAATTTCACAACCTCGTCATCTTCAACAACTGGCTTACCAATAGATCTCACCCAGCGGTGATTCCCTTTAGCAGTGATGATCTCTAACTCAACGTCGTAGGGTTCATGTGTTTCAATGGTGTGAGCCATGGCAGCTTCAATGGCTGCTGGGTCAACGTAAGCAGAGACAGCCAGTTCAACGGTGAGTTCGGTGTCATAAGACATTTCGGAGATGTCATAGATTTGTTTGGACCAGTAAAGTTCTTCGGTCACTAAATCAAACGACCAGCCGCCCAGCTTACCCATGCTCTGCGCGTCTTCTAAGAACTGCTGGTTTTCACGTAAAGCTTCTTCAGCACGCTTGAGGTCGGTGATGTCGCGCACAAATGCAAGGACCTCGTTGTCATTGAGCTTAACGAGACGACTTTCACGGTAGTGAACCTCATCATCAATCAGCAGTGAGCTTTCACTGGTATGCATCTCACCTGTTTCTAAAACTGTGTTAATGCTTGCATGGCGTTGCTTAGCAATCTCAGGTGGTGCAACGTCATCAATAGTTTTACCGACAATGTTGTCAGGTAATGCACGAGTTTTAAACTGATTGGTGGTTTTGTACTCGAGGTACGTACCTTGGCTATCAAAACGCATAATTGTGTCGGGTATAGCTTGGTAAAGTGCTAGTAGACGGCTGCGCTCAGCTTCTAAGGACTGTTCGCTGCGTTTGCGCTCAGTGATGTTAAAGCCAATACCCATCATGCCAGTAATTGTGCCATCAGCATCTTTTAAGGGTGCAAAGTAACGTTCAAAATACTGCTGTGAGTCTGGATAGTAAACCTCAAAGGTGGTGTTTTCACCGTTGAGTGCGCGTTCTATATTGGCAAGTGTTTCAGGCATGTCGTGGTAGATTGAAAAGATAGACTGCCCGACAACTCCACTCGGTGTGAAATTCAAATGTGCTAACTCACGACCTTCAGAGACGGTGACAGTGCCAGCTAGATCAGTCGCAAAAAGCATAACTGGTAACCCGTTCAGCAACACATGCAACCGTTGCTCGTTATCAACAAGGGTGCGACGCAAGCGTTGTTCGTCAGTGACATCTCTACAAATAGATGCGCGCTGAGTAAGTGCGCCCGTACTATCGCGCATGGCAAGCGAAAAAACTCGCGCTGGGAAGGATTCACCAGAGATCCGTTGGTGATTGATAATGCCATGCCACTCACCTTGTTTGCGGGTGGTATCGTTGACATCGTCTAAGTTATAGCCTGTGCCCATGTAACGCAATAGGGACTGCCCTACGAGGTCGCTGTCAGGTGTACCCACCATGTCCCGGTAGGCACCATTGGCATAGGTAATGGTGTTGTTGAGGTCACTAATAACAATGCCTTCAGAACTAGATTCAACCAGTTTGCGGAATACCCTGGCTTCTTCCCGGGCTTCTACCTGTGCAGTCACAATATCTGTCGACATGACAATCCCGGCAATTGTGCCAGTTTGGTCAAACCACGGATAAACTGACCAGTCCAGCCACATGAGGCTGCCATCGTCTCTAGGATAATGGTCTTGTCGTTTGGACTCACTATGCCCAGCTAAACAGCGCGTGTGAACATCCTTCCAAGCGTCGCTGATATCTGGAAAAATCTCATAGTGAGATTTACCGATGATGTCGCGTTGCTCGAGCCCATAATCTTGATGCCACTTGTCATTGGCGGCGACATAGCGCATGCCAGTATCAAATAGGGCTGTAGCAGTGAGGTTGTGCTTGAGGACACTAGTTAAGCTAGCACTAAGTCCTTGAGCTTGCTCTTGACAAGCTGTGAGTTGGGCCTCGAGCTGTTCAACGCGCTTGGCAAGAGCATCCTGTGAGGAGCTACCGTTAGAAGATAAGGAATGGTTGAGCTCCGCCATAATATGCCTCCTGAGGTAGTTGCATTTTTAGGTGACACGTACACACGTGCAGATTTATAAACGCCGTGTATAGCACCATTAATTTTGGCAATCCTCATATTACACACATATTGCGGTTCAACTCTGTTGACTTGCCTAAGATCAGTCTGTGCTTATCCCTTAACCTCCTTCCAATCTTTCTGATCCGTCACTCCATTAATCAGCTCCACTGGCTGTTTCAGATTCTGTAACGCTTTTACTCTTGTATCTAAAAATTTTCATCTCCTCAATATCATGCGACACCTACCCCCCTACAAGCATCAGGGATCAGGTCAAAAGGCAATATGTTCATTTTAAAAATTCTAGGTTCGATTGAGTTGACCTAGGTACGCAGGACTTGGGAGTAAGGGGTGTCCTTTCAGGAGTGGTAATAAGGGGGCAGCTTCTTCTCACTAAAAATCTCCGTAGCAAGCTACGGAGTATCTAGAGGAATATTGTGAGGTTTGCTAAAAGCTCCCTCATTTTGATACTTCAAACTCACAAAGCAAGCTTCGGGGAATTTGACCCTGAGAGATTAAATGCTTTCGCTGACCACGTATCACCATTCACGATTTTCGTAAGGTTCTCTAAAGCAACATGGGGCAACTACTCCACAAAAAGGTATTTATTCCCTTTAAAGGTCCACAGACCCTTTAAGGACTTGTCCAGTGAGTACGAAGCTGTTGATCTTGATTTACCTGATATGGAAGACAAGCTAGCCGAACGCATGCGCTCCAACCACAGATGGCTCTTTTTAAATGCATTAAATGCAAACTTAGTGTTACTTGTAGTGTTGCCAACTTCGAATCACACCTAGCTACTTGGCGTCTCCGCTTTTACTCAAAACTTCATGTCAACTCCGTAGTGATTAAGTGGCAGCCAGCTCCATGCATTTTGCTTTAATTGCGGTTTAGACCCTCCCTGGCACAAAATACTTTAACCTGAACGCTTTTGAACGGGCGCCTGTCTAAGCTAACACAACGTTAGCACAAGCCACTTGGAAGGTCTTGTAGCTAGGGAATACCCAAAGATTACTAGAAAGAGGTTAGCCATGTATCAGCTATCGGCGGTGCTCGAGCATTTACTCATTTGCACCTTTTCAGGAGTACCCACTCGCACCCCAACCCAAACCTCCACTACTGAAACTGTCTACCACTATATGCAGGTTGCAGACGCGAACCGCAGACTTATTCACTAACGCAAACTTGAATACGAAACTTGGAGCACTAGATCATGCAAAAAATATTGCGACATGTGCTGCTTGCTAGCTACCTACTCGTCAGTCTGGGCTTTGCAGCGCAGGTTAGCCGCTTAGCTAATATGCTCGAGCCCACACGCAAGCAGCTCATCCTAAACCTAATCCTCAATACTCACAACCGACAGCCGCGCAAACTTTTATATCTCCCAGTTCAACAGATAAAGGAGTAGCATCATGACGAATAGTAAAATCCCTGGCTATGGACCAAGCCGTCAACCAAGCTCACCAATTGTTGCAACCCACCAGATTGCTACCCACCAAGTTGATGCATGCAGTATGCTCATTCACGAAGTTGTTTTGGATACTCCGCACGCTCCTATAAATGAGGCTGCAAGCAGTTCACCTTTACGAGCACATCATCAATTTGTAGCAGGCCCAAATGGCACTGTTTACAGTGGCATTGTCTGGATAGCTCAATCCGCCCCAACACCAACTCCCACTAACCTACAAACTAAAGCTGCCTAAGATACTGCTTTAACAAACACCAAAACAAATTAGTTCAATTTTGTTTAACAATGTGATAAACTTAAGATACCATGGAGACACCCGTGCCTAACACTACACCACATCATGAATCGCGCCTAGCCAAGCCTAGTTTATACGACAAACTTGGCGGTGCTACGGGTGTCGCCAGCATTGTAACTGAATTTTACGCACACATTTTGGCAGATGACCGCATTAGCCACTATTTTGAAGGCATGGACATGGACCGACAGCGAGCACATCAAAGTGCGTTTATAAGCCACGTACTGGGCGGCCCTGAACACTACAGTGGCCGCAATATGCACAAAGCTCACGCCCATTTAAACCTCACGCACGCAGATTTTGATGCGGTAGCGGGTCACTTGGTTACAGCCCTCGAGCATCACAACGTTACCCAGGCTGATATTGATGCCGTTCTAGCAGCTATTGCCAGCCTCGAGCGTCAGATTGTTGATCACAAAAGAACGGACTAGCAGGTGGCTGCAGCAACCGTAGATAAAACCCTAGAAGATACCGCCACAACGCCCTTAGAGCTGAGTGTATTGGGCTACCCAACTGTGCGCGAAAATGGCACTAAGCTCAAGCTACCCACCCAAAAGTCAGCCGCAATTTTGTACTTTTTGGCGGTTCACGGCCGGGCTTCACGGGATGAACTTGCTGAGCTGTTATGGGCTGCAGATGCTCGCCACCGCTTACGTCCTGAATTACACAGGCTCAGAAAATTACCCGGAGCAGACACCTGGCTCGAGCTAGATGACACCGCCGCCATTCACCTGCCTGTTGACCTGACCGACTTTGCTGATTATTTGCGTACAGAACGCTACAACGAAGCCCTCGCGTTACACCCTGAGCGGGGGTATTTGCTACAGGGATTTAGTGTGGATGATGCCCCACAGTTCATGGACTGGCTTGACCGCGAACGTGACCGCGTGGCAAGTTTGTACAACCGCGCCCTATACGCCGCCGCTGAAGACGCCCGCCGAGGGGGAGATGTTCCCAGAGCGCTGCACTTAGCCCAACAGCTTATTCATTTGGACGAACTTGACGAAAGTGCCTACCGTTTGGCAATGCGGCTCGAGTACACCCGGGGTCACATTCAAGCAGCACTGCGCTATTTTGAAATATGCAGGCGCGTACTCACCCAAGAACTTGGCATTGAACCGCTGGAAGAAACTCAGTCGCTGGCTCGGGATATTGAGCAAGGACAAGCCCTACCTGCGTTCGCTGTGCGCGAGCAAGTACGCTTGCCCAACACGTTACTGCGCCCACCCAGCTTAATTGCCCGTGAGGAAACTTGGGCGCGCATGGAAGATGCCTACCAAGCTGGGCAAATAATATTTTTGTCGGGTCCAGCCGGGGTTGGCAAAACCCGCTTATTGCTAGATTTTGCAGCTAGTAAAGGGCCGTTTATTCTTTCTGAAGGCAAACTTGCGGATAAGTATGCGCCTTTAAGCAGCCAAGCGCGGGTGATTCAACGGTATTTTGACGCCTATCCTGACAGCTTACCCGACGCCAGCGTGGTGGAGGTGCTATCCCAGTTTTACGTACCCAGCCAAGCTGACGACACGACCATCACCGGGAACATACCGAGCGACCGCGATAGAAGGCGGCTCGTGCGGGCGCTTACCGCCTTTATGGAGCACACCTCCCAACACTTTACGGTTTACCCGGGTGACAACATACATTTGTTTGACCCAGTTAGTGCAGATATTTCGCAACAAGCAGCTAGTGTCTTCTTTGAACGTGCAGCGACCCAAAAAAGGCACGTATGTGCAATTAATACGTTTCGTCAAGACAACATGCCAGACGGGTTTGAACGCATGTTAACGCAGTTTTTAGAGCACGGCTTAGCGGTGCACATTGAACTTTCACCGTTAACTTTAGCTGCACTGAACGAGCTACTTGCCAGCCTCAACATTCATGTACATGCTGACTTCGCAGCTAAACTCCACGCTGCTACTGGCGGCAACCCACAACACGTCATTGAAACGCTCAAGTCGCTTTACCGCAACCGGCAGCTTGACGGCCTGCCAGAAACAATTACATTACCTGAGCA
>JBCCOX010000304.1:0-6199 GCA_039025155.1 Deinococcota bacterium
AATGTTAGTGACAGACAACCTGTCCACTTAAATTAAGGAGTACACCGTTAGTGTCTATCAAAAGTGCCGAGATGGAGACAGTGTTGTTATGAATATCGAAAATACCTTCTTGACCTTGGAATGTACGGATTGTGTGACCGTTAGTATCAAAGAGTAAAAGCTCTAAATTAGCTTGTGGCCAACCTAAGGTGTAATAAGCGTCGGTCATAACGTGTGCAGTTGTAAGGCTCAGTTTCATTGGCAGCGTTGCGCCACCGTAGGCATCCACTGTGTTGTTCATCGTAATATCAGTACCCTCACATGTTGCATTTACCGGGACACGACCAGCTAAACCACCGTTAAAAAGCAACTCTGATGCGGGTGCGTAGCTTGCTGATGTTGTACCAAGGGCAGGCAAGTTGTTAAGCGACCACAGCAACCCTGCGATAAGGAGTGCAAAGATGATGAGTGTGGGATACTTTTGGCTACCTTGATAAGGCGTGCCAGCAGGCTTGTTCGCGTGACGTGGGAAATTTGGGGTAATGTAAGAACTTAGATAGTGACTTAGGCTACTATATTTTTCGAGCATGGGTATCACCTTTCTGAGTGCAACCTGTTGGTTGCTTGAGCGTGTTGCTTAACATGTTGATTGTCAAGTTAGTGACTAGAGTGAGTTAGGGTTAATACGTCTGGACTGATAAGGTGTTCGGGCTAGGGTTGTCTCAATCAATAGCTTTTGTTGAACGTTGTTCTGGCTCGAGGCATGACATGCATAAAAGCGCTCGTGCTTGCTTTCAAAGCTGCCCTAAAACCCTCTTTTTTGTTGTGGTGCATCAAGGCTTTCCTGTTGGCGTGTTGTAAAGCTTCTCTTGTTTGGGTGCTAATGGTTATGACACTTGTATAGTCGTAAAACATATTTATTACCTCTTTATCTTGAGTGGAATGCAAGGTTTCCCTCGCTTGTGTCTAGAGCTTAAAAGAGCTTGCGACTTATGCTCGCCTTATGGCTTAAAACGTTCGTGGGTTTTGTTGTTTGGGAGCGTAAAACTGGCAGTCAAATAGGGTTGTGATGCCTTACGAGTGTTAGCCGTAGGTATGGAACCCGAGTTCGGAGTTAAGTTGCGTCAGAGGCATGTCTTGTAGGACTATCAGAGAAATTATGGTCTGAAATACGTCAAACATAGCCTGTATAGGCTAAATGCTGCTCGTTCAAGGGCTGATGGTGTTTATACCCACATCGTGATATGTGTCAGAGACGCATTTATGATGATTTGGAAACATCGAACTCAGGTTATGGAGTAAATGCCCTACCTACTGAGCCATGTGAGTACCCATCAAGGCACTCGAGTTACAACATGACTTGGGTTACGACATGATGGTTGTGCATATCGCTACACACCCCTGTGATGTTATTTGTCATGAAATGGTGCGTGTGGCACAGCTTAAAAGGCATCTGAAAAAAAGTGGTCTGTTAGGGGTGTAGTTTAAGAGAGGCTCGAGCTTCAGGTGATTGCGTTTTAGGCGGATGTCTACGGGTGTATCCCAAAAGTGTCAGGTGTTTTGTGAATTGGAAACTTACGGCTGCGAAAAACTTCCCCTAGCCCCTCCTTAGAGGAGGGGAAACGAACGGAAATCCCCCTCTGAGGGGGATTTAGGAGGTTTTGCGCTGTAGGACAGGCAACATCTATGACCTCTTATATTCCACCTGTCGAAAATGGGATGCACCCGATGTCTACAAGCAACTCGCCAACAGCCGCAAAACGTCATAGACTACAAAGCGTGTTATCTCGTCCACCTTTGCGCGTTGTTTTTATAGGCACAAACACTCCCATGAGTACCTCGGCGCTTATGCGCGTCATGTTGCAGGAGGAAGTCGTTGCCGTGGTTGAGTCAGCGCCGTTTCGCTATCAACCAAGCCGCCTCAAACGGATTCGTAAAGAACTGAGTGAAGCGCGCCGCTTACGTTACGGACAAGTGTTTTTAAGTTGGCTTGCGCGCTACAAACAACTGCCCTATTTGTTTTACTATCCAGCGCGTCAAGCAGAACTGTACGACCTTGTTGAGCGCGTTCAAGCGGATGTCATTTGTGTTGTGACGATGAACTCACTGCTTAAGCCAGAGGTCTTTAACCTGCCGCGTTTAGGAGCCATCAACGTGCATCCTTCGTTACTGCCGCAGTACCGGGGTGCAAATCCGTTTTTTTGGCAGTACTATTACATGGATTTACAAGGTGGTGTGACGGTACATCAGATTGATGCCGGTATGGATACTGGCGCTATTTTTGAACAAGAAGAATTACAGATACCTTTGGGGATGCCCTTAAAACAGCACCTGAGTGCCTGTGAAAACCTTACGAACACCTTGCTGACGCGCACACTGAGCAACTTGCGGGGTGGCTACGCTGACCCTAAATCTCAGCCTGAGGGTGAGGCTTTGGTACGTGCTAAGAAAGTTAAGCCGGGTGAGGTAGCGATTGATTGGGAAAGCTGGCCGCTCGAGCGCGCGTGGCACTTACTGCGCGGCTTCCAAGGGGCCCTAGGCTTACTACCGCCCGCCGGGCGCTTTCGCCGTTGGCAAGTAGGCGAGATGGCAGCAGGGGAACGTTCCAGAACGCCGCTTGGTCAGCTAGGGCGTGACCGCAACGGTCAGTTTGTCCAGCACGCAGAGGGCAAAATCCGCCTAGATGTACGCTGGCAGATGCGCCCTTAAACTAGATTGACAAGGCGTTTACAGCCACTAGCGGAGCTGACAGTCTGGAAACGGCTTGGGACTGGCTTCATCACCTACGTTATAGCGCTTGGTTTCCAAGTATTGTCCGCGTTTTGGGTCGGGGGTGCTGTGGGTTTCAAGTTGTTTATCAGGTAAGTTTACAATCCAATATTCGGGAATGTTAGCACCAGCGTAGAGCTGCAACTTAAGCGTGCGGTCAGTTTTGAGGGTACTGCTAGCAACTTCAATCACAAGTACAACATCTTCCGGCCTAGGATGGCGGTGGTCGTATTGTTCATAAGGTGGATTGAGTAACAAAATATCAGGCTGGGGTTCGCTGTACTCGTCAATAGCCAAAGGTCCTTGGATAAACACAACTGCATCATCGTTTACGCAGCGGTCAAGCTGTCTACCGAGGTGCTGAGCAAGATAATTATGCTCGGGGCTGATGGGCTCGAGTTGAATGATTTGACTGTGAAGAAGCTCGTAGCCTTTTGCTGATTCCAGCACATCCGCTGAAGCCATATTGTGGTACATCGCTGTATTAATAGCCACAGTGGTGACATCAAACCTAGACATGTAAGCAAGTTGCTCAGAGGTCGTTGTTGGCGGCATCGGAAGCTCATCTAAAGTTGCATCAGGTAGTGCAGGTGCTGAGGTGCTAGCTTCAGATTGGTCTTTGCTGCGGGGCGTTCCAACGTCTGCCATAACACTATTATAGAGCAGATGTGCTTAGGCTGTTTCGTCTAAGCAGCTCTGTCTAAGCGGCTTCGTCAGGGTAGCGCAAGTTAATGCTGTACCGCTGCTGATTGAGCGGTTCGTGCAGTTCATCTAGCACGACACCGTCCACCTCAACCCAAGCGTGACCCTCGAGCTTGCCGCTAATCCTCCTCATGCCACTACAAAACACGGCTGGCACGCCGCGCTTACGCAGGGCCACGTAAATAGCTAGGGAACGTGGTAGACAGTTCGCACCTAAGCGCACCCGCATGAGAGTAAGCCCCCACTTGACACCGCGCACAATTTGCTGGCGTGTTTTTAAAGGCAAGGCCTGAGACCTTGTGACAGGCGGTGTTGTGACAGGTAGGGTGAGTTGCTCGAGCACCTTGTTGACATCCTCAGTCTGCCTGAGGACCTTTAGAACCCGTAATAGTCCGGGTAGTTCGCGGATAATATCTCGCAACAACCCCGGTAGGCGAAGCACTTTGGCAAGCGTGCGCTCGAGCAACGGCAGGGGCCGCTCGAGCCCAGCAAGAACGTTCCACCACACCCGTTTAGCGCGGCTAGGATGGCTTAAGACAAGTTGCTCTTGCGCTGGGTTACAACGTGATAAAAAACGTCTCAATGTTCTTTCACAGCCAAGTTCGCGGGCTCTTGTGTGGACTTGCTCGAGCGAAACACGTCTTAGTAAAGACACCATGTCAAGGTAGTCGTGCGCGTGCAACCTAGTATCATCTTCTGACCATGAGCGGTTGAGGATGAGCCCCATCAGCAGCGCGTCGGTATCTTGCAACGCAAACACGGGTACACCTTCCAACTGAAGCATGTGAGCACTTTGCCAAGCTGCTTGAGTTAAGCGCGTCTGGGTGCTGTATACAAGCGGCATGTAGTTTTGAATAATGCGCTGATGAACTTCTAAAAACACGCTGCCGTCGGGGCTGCGTAAGTGCATCAGTTCATGAATATAGGGTGTTAACGAGGCCCCAACCGAAAACACAACGCGCCACTTGAGCCGGCGGGCAAGTTGCTCAGCTAGCGCGGCATCATTTGGCGAAATAAGCACATCAATATCCCCATAAAACCGATTTGCAGGTGTGTCGTAGACAAACTCGGCGAGGTGAAAGCCCTTAAACACAAGCACCTTGATGCCAGCCTCGTGCCATTGTTGCAGAAGTGGCATAAGGCTGCGCTTCATTTTTTCGTGTTTCATGGCAGCTTGTAAAAATGGCGTGCGCGCGTGCTGTTTGAGGGGGTGACCTTCAGGTAGTTGGCTGTAGGTGTAAGGCAGTAAGTGATGTTGCTCGAGGCTTTCTAGAGGAGGTAGCTCGAGCCCCTCAACACCCCCACCTTGGGCAGTTTGAATTAAAAAGTTCTCGAGCAACGCTGTTTTGCCCGCATGATTCACCTGCCCTGACATAAGCAGCATTATGACACAGTCGTGCGACTAAAAGTTGATTCTGATAAGGTATAGATAATCCGATGAAGACTTACAGGAGGCTTGCATGTCAGTAGCTAATGAGCCGCTGTGGCGACCACGTCAGCCTGAAGATACCGCCATGAGCCGCTTTCGGCGTGCTGCTAGCAACAAAACAGGCCAAAGTTTAGAAGATTACAAGGCCCTTCATGCGTGGTCTGCGGGCGATGTTGGTGCGTTTTGGAAAACCTATATTGAAGATGCTGGTTTACCTATAGATACCTCAGGTGAGGCTGTTAGAGGCATGATGCCTGACATGGTGTGGTTTGCTGGGAGTACGTTCAATTATGCGCAGGTGTTGCTCGAGCCTCCCAACACACCTGCAGATGCACTTGCTATCATCGCCTGTGACGAGCACGGCCGTGAACGCAACTATACGTATGCAACGCTGCGGCTCGAGGTTGCCCGCACCCAACTTGCTTTAATACAGAGTGGCGTGCAAGCTGGTGACCGCGTGGCTGCCTACGTTGCCAACGTACCCGAAGCCGTCATCACCTTACTTGCTTGTGCGTCGCTAGGAGCTATTTATAGCAGTTGCTCGCCAGACTTCAGTGCAGATGCCGCCCTCGCCCGCTTTGGGCAAATTGAACCTAAAGTACTCGTGGCGTCAGATGGCTATTGGTATAACGGCAAGTATTTTTCAACGCTAAACGCCGTCCAGACCCTCACAGACAACATCCCAAGTTTGCAAACCATCGTAAGCATTCCTCATGACGATGTACTGGGTGACTTACCTGAGGGAGCCATCTGGTGGGATAATTGGCGTCCAGCGGACGGTCCAGCAACGCCAAGCTACGCACAACTGCCGTTTGATCAACCGCTGTATATTCTTTACTCTTCTGGTACAACTGGCTTACCCAAAGCTATTGTTCACCGGGCAGGTGGTGCGCTGCTGAAACATCACTGTGAGCAGCGTTTGCACAGTGACATCCGTGCAGGTGATGTCGTCTTGTACTTCACAACTTGCGGCTGGATGATGTGGAACTGGCTTGTATCCGTGTTAGCGCAGAGTGCAGCTATTGTTCTGTTTGATGGCTCACCAGGCCACCCCTCACTCACAAGCTTGTGGTACTTAGCTGAGCGTTTGGGTATCACCTTTTTTGGCACTAGCGCGCGCTTTATTCACAGTTGCAAAGAACAACATATTATTCCCAAAGAGATTTCTGATTTATCTGCTTTACGCACGCTTGCGTCAACGGGGTCACCTTTATCCCCAGCAGGTTTTGACTGGGTGTATGAGGCGATTAAAGCTGATATTCACCTCGCAAGTATTTCAGGTGGCACAGATATTGTGGGCTGTTTTATGCTGGGTAATCC
>JBCCOX010000305.1:0-6198 GCA_039025155.1 Deinococcota bacterium
CTGGTTATGCCTTTTTGGGCACTGATGATCTTTGCACCTATGTGGGGCTGGACAAAACGCATCGTCAGCTCCATTTGGATCATTGTTCCTATATCGCTGATGTATATAGCACTTGTTCTGCCAGATGCCCTCGCTATTTTTCAGACCGTCAGCAGTCCAGAACTCGCTAACATTCAAGCGCTCCTCGCTACGCCTGCAGGAGCCACCATCGCTTGGGTTCACTTTTTGGCGTTTGACTTGTTTGTAGGGCGCTGGGCATATCTGGACAGCCGCGCGCGCAAGCTCAGCCCGTGGCTCGTTTCGCCTATTTTGTTCTTTATTTTGATGCTTGCACCACTAGGGTTTGTGCTTTATATGGTTGTTCGTAGTGTTTTAACCAAGGGTGTAGGTAAGCACACAGCTACACCTGTCATTTCCAATTGAGTGACAAACCTTTCAACCCCATTTACATCAAAGGATGTTTTATGAACCAGTCTGCCAATAAGACAGATTTATCCATTTCAACTATTTTGGGCGACATTGCTATTAAGATTGAATCCGCACCAGCATCTCAAACTGACACCGCTACCCCAATTGTCTTTTTACACGGTCTTTTTTTAGACAAAACGCTTTGGGATGACTTTGATACACAACTTACCCACCGCACTCACATTTATGTTGACATGCCTGCTCACGGGCAAAGCAGTAACGTTGGGCGCAACTGGCAGCTCGAGGAGTGTGTGACGATGCTTATCAATATTCTGGATGAGCTCGAGCTACAGCATTGCATCATTGTTGGTCATTCTTGGGGTGGCATGACCGCGCTACGGTTAGCCCATCAACAACCTGACCGTGTTGCGGGTTTACTACTCCTAAACACGCCCTGGCAGATGCCTAGTAAACGCACTCAATTGGGCTTTCAGTTTCAAAAGCTTCTTACCCCTTGGCAGCGCTTCTACGCAGCCCAAGCCGCTAAATCTTTATACACTAAACAAATGCTCACAGCTCGTCCCGAGCTCATTAGCGACATGCAAGCACGCCTTGCAAAAAGACCTGCACGCGAAATTTCAAGGGTACTTGATGCCGTCATTTTAGACCCTCAAGATGCACGCTCTAAGCTAGTTGCATTTAGCGTTCCTACTGTTGTTGCCGTTGGTGAAGCTGATTACGTCCAATTACCTTCAGAAATTAACCCCATCTATGTTGAAACGCACACACTTTCAGGTGGTCATATTAGCCCTCATGAAGCTAGCCAAGAAGTACAAAAGCTTCTTACAGAGATGCTAGCAAAGCTCGAGCCAAATCATGAGCAGGCAAACGTGATGGTTACAGCTTGACTTATCTCACGAAACTTAACTTGACTTATTTCACAAGCTTGCCTGGACCTTGCAGCCGTCCAATCTCTAATCCGAAAGCAGGCACAAAACAATCAGAGCTTAGCCATCTTGAGCATCTCTAACCTTGCAACCCACTAGACTTACTTTGGAACGCTGTATATCTGATTTAATACCCTCATAAGCTATACTGAACCCTGTGACCAAGGTCCAACTTGGCAATATCATCAACGACCGCTATGAATTGCTTGAACCGCTTGGCTATGGCGGCATGGCCCACGTTTACCGTGCCAAGGACATTCATTTAGGGCGTGAAGTCGCCGTTAAAATTTTGCGGCCGTCTTTAATTGAATCTGACCAAGCGCGGTTTTTGCGCGAAATCCGCACGCTGGCGCAACTCAGCCACCCCAACGTGGTGAGCATTTATGACCTCGGCACTAGCACGGGTGACGAAGGCCTCGTCTCCGAAGATGTCATTTACTTTGTGATGGAACTCGTTGATGGCGGCCCAGTGACCGAGTTAGGCCCGTTTGAGGTTGACCTCGAGCCAGCGCTTGCGCTCATTGACACGGCGATTCACATGGCTAAGGCGCTCGCCTACGTTCACCGCCAAGGCATCATCCACCGCGACCTCACCCCCCACAATATTTTGCGCAACGCCCAAGGTGACGTAAAAATCATGGATTTTGGGCTCGTACATCTGGCTGAAGCCAGCCGCCTCACCCGTACTGGGCGCACGCTGGGTACGCCGCAGTACATGGCCCCCGAACAAGCCAAAGGGGAGCCGTTAGACACTAAAGCTGACCTGTACGCACTTGGCGCAGTGCTCTTTCATATGCTCACAGGCGGGCCGCCGTTTGCTGCTGATAGCGACCAAGCGGTGCTTTACCAGCACGTTTACGAAACACTCAACATGCCTCATGAAATTAATCCGCATGTGCCAGTGAGTTTGTCGCATATTGTGGCTAAGTTGCTCGACAAGCGTCCTAGCGCGCGACATCATTCAGGTGATGCCGTTGCAGACGCACTTATGTTGGTGCGCGCTGAACTCTTGCAACGCAGCAGCGAGCAGCGGCTAGGCGGCGGCGGGCAACGCGGGCTTGTTGCTGGCGGCGTAGTACGACCAGATGCCTTAAGCCCACGCTGGCGGGTGGCGCTCGAGGGTGGTATGCAGTGGCCTTCAGCACTCACGGCTGCTGAAGGGTTTGTGTTGGCGGGTTTACGTAGCGAGCAGGTTGCCGTGATTCACCCAGACAACGGGCAAATTCTTACTACTTTTGACGCTGAAGATGAGATTAACAGCCCCTTGAGTTATCACCACGGCTTGTTGAGTTACGTAAGCCGCAACGGCGGTCTATATGCTGTCACCTACCCTGACGGCCTAAGTGCGTGGCGTGACCCCCAAGCAGGCGCTGTGGGCGCACTGGCACTGGGCCGCTGGCTTGTTGTGGCCACAGATCAGGGGCTCGAGCTACGCGATCACATCACAGGTAAACGCCAGTGGCAAGCCAACCTAGACGCCGCTGCTAGCTCACCAACGCTACATCATGAGCATGTTTACGTCATGACGCGCACAGGCTGGTTGCATGCTGTTCACCTTACAACGGGCAAGTCCCTGTTTAAAGTTGAGGTTGGTGTCTGTCGGGCCCAACCTAGCGCAGGAGAGCAGGTGCTGCTTATCCCTGAACACACAGGCGACCTGCACGCACTTGATCTAGACACGTTTGAAGTTCTTTGGACCTACGACCTCGAGGATCAGTTATGGGCAAGTCCACTCATTTGGCAGGGACGCGCTTACGCTGTATCGTGGGCTGGCACGATGCACTGTTTGGACTTACGCAGCGGTGATAGCTTCTGGGAAATACCCCTAGACAGTCTAGTTACCGCTAGCCCCATTCTAGCTGGAGGTTGTCTTTACACCGTCACTGAAGCCGGGGAGCTTTTTGTGCTAGACGCTTATAGTGGCAGTTGCTACTACCGTCATCAGGTCAGTGATAGCCCTTGTCAAGCAAGCCCACTGATATTTCAAGGACGTGTGCTTGTCGCAGCATTAGACGGTACGCTTCAAGCCTATGCTGCACCTTATACTTAATATATATTGTTTGTTTTTACTTAGTTTTGTAGTTACTCGCCAGTATTTGCTAATCCTAGTAATATCACTAGCAATCCCACAATGATGTGATACTTGCCTTGGGGTATACATAGCTCGCATCTGATAACATCTCCCTGTCCCCTTTCGCCCCTTCTTCCTTTTTAAATACAACGCTCAACATCAGTACCTATAACAGAATTTCGTGCGATTGCTACACGATACACTCACTTCAATTTGTTAATTGAAAAGGACAAACGTCTGTAGTTTTATACGCAGTTCTCCGCTAAGCTTCACGTGTAGGTGTACAACCAATTTTTAGGAGGTGGCTACTACAATGTTACCCAGCGCACTACTTATCATGACGCCGTTAATTTTTGCAGGTGTCGCAGTCGCCATTTGGCTATTTGTTTGGCAAATGGAAGAAGACATTGAACAAGACGATCCTAGCTGACCACTAATTTTAAGGGGTTTAGGTTGCTTTATGGCTAAATTAGAGGGATGTTTAAGTCATTACCCAAGGTAGGGTTTTCCCTTTGGCATCGCTATATTTCACTATTCACCCAAGTCCGTCCGCGGCTGACGTTCCATGAGGACTAGAAAAAAGTGTAAATTTTTGGTAAAGTAGAGTGGTGATTGTGTTACTGCGCCGAAATGCTTTAATACTTTGTAGGAACTATCAACAAAGACAACTTGATATATAGCAAGCACTAATCCCACGACGCTGTGGGTTAGTGCTTTTATTATTGTCTGTTTGTGTTGGTTTTGTAGGTTACCGCAATTATGTTTACAAACTTATGTTTGTACATAGTGATAACCATTGTGACAAAAGTTTCCTCGAGCACTTTGGACAGTTACGTGATCGAAAGTCTATTATGAATCTTAGCTTTGTTTGTGCGAAGAATTTATCAGCGTAGGGAGTGCAGGGTGTAAGTACTCTGGGATGCAAGTACTTTGAGGTGCAAGTACTCTGAGGTGCTAAGTACCCTAGGGTGTAAATCACAACCTTTGTGTAGTGACGTTAAGTGGCGTCATAATCACGTAAATAATCATCAATAAGGGGATGATAGCAAAGGTTATATTCACCGCAACTTCTGCGCTATATAAAACTTAACGGCTAACAAGGTGGGTTCAGTAATCTGCCGCTCTCCACGCGGCTTTTGTTTGAAAGGGGTAATTTGTGTTAAAAGAGTCAGCATCCAAAACGTATAAGAACGGTGACCAAGTTGTTTTACCACCTTATGGTGTAGGCGTTGTTTCAGGCACCACAACACGCAGCTTTGCTGGCAATGATTTGGATTATTATCAGGTAGATTTTCCCAACGGCACCTCGAGAGCCTTTGTGCCCGTTGCCTCACCTCAAGCTGCAGGTCTTCGTTCTGCACTTACTCGTGAAGAGGTAGATAACGTTTTAGAACGGCTCGAGAACGGCCACATCAATTTACCGAAACAGTGGGCTGCACGCCACCGCCGCGTAACCGAGATTCTCTCGAGCGGTGACCCCTATCAAATTGCAACATTGGCCAGCGAACTGCGCCGCTGGGATGTTGAGCGCGGACTCCCTGACCTTGACCGTCAAGCTTATCGCCGTGCATTGCGCTTACTCACTGGCGAAATTAGTGCTGTATTGTGCATTAGCCCAAGCGAAGTACGCGCCATGATGGCTGCTGAGGAAGAAGTTGCTAACTAAGCTTTAAGCTTAACGTCAATAGGGTGTTTCTGGGCACTGGACTACCCGTCTTAACCAGAAAGAGTATCTATATCTAAGCGGTTTATACCTAGCCTAGGACTAGACTAAGCTACTCGTGTTGTAGTTTACGACCGTCTTAATGTATATGCTTAGACAAAGATCATGTTGCTATAGCAAAAGTATACCGCAGCTTTTTGCATTTGAAAGCCCCCCGTTCTGGGGGGTTTTTTATGACGACACTTGGCGAAGATAGCGCAAGGCAATAGCATAAGCTGCATAGTCATCAATCAATACAGTGGGCGCGCGTAAGCCTTTGGGCAGTAAGCGTAACCACCCCTGAGGTGGATTGTCATGGAAATACAGATGCCGGGCCTCGAGACTAGTGTTGCGCTCCTCAACTAGGTGATAGCTCAAGTTACGCTCATGTAACACGCTTGTGACACGTTGGCCACCCGTGCCGTTACCCACAACAATCGTTGCATCAACAGGTATATCAAGTTGCTCGAGCCCAACCAAGTTGGTAATGCTGTGCGCTATAAGCTCACCTTGTGCACTCACATAGGCCACACCAATATGCCGCCCCGGATCAATTGCAAGGACCTTTGTACGAACCTTCACGGGCGTACCCACCCCACTAACCTTGACGCTTGTACTCAACTCATACGGATTCCGGCTGAACACTACATAAACGGCTTACGCATTTATTCCGTTCCCACCGGAACCCGTATCTTTTTCTACGCATTCCATGCGGGTTAATTCCCCTAGGAATTAACCGGAAACGGTATCACCTATAGTTCTGATGCCCTTCCACGAAACTTCCTCATTCCGAGACGCATAGTAGCAGGCGTGAGCTTATAACCTCATAAGCTCGCTAACAGGTTGGCAGTACTTGCCAATGTTGAGGCCTATGCGCTGCATTACTCAACAAAATGCTTAGCAGCTATCTTGCTTCAGGTTATATATCTCTACAATAGGTCGGTGACAGAAAAATGACTATACTACCGATCAATTAGAGAGCGCCCCGTCATCTCTGAGGGTTGGCTGAGTCCTAGTAGCTCGAGCACCGTTGGGGCAACATCCCCTAAAATGCCCTCATGTAAACTCAC